>NZ_RZSC01000387.1:0-5535 GCF_003998155.1 Mesorhizobium sp. M1E.F.Ca.ET.063.01.1.1 | reverse complement strand
GATGTCGGACAGCGCACGCGTGGTGGCGACGCGGTTCTCCAGCGCGAAGCCGGCGCCCGACGGCGCCTGGGTGCGGTCGCCCAGCACCCACCAGCGGCCGTCCGGTCCGCGGCCAAGCTCGAAAGCGACCATATGCAGGAAATGGCCGCTGGCCGGCCGGACGCCGACGACCGGGCGCAGATATTCGGGGCTGGCCGCGATCAACCCGGCCGGCAGGATGCCCTTCTCGACCAGCCGGTTCGGACCGTAGACGTCGGTCAGGATCGCCTCGAACAGGTCGGCGCGCTGGACGAGCCCGGCGCTGATTTCGGCCCATTCCTTCTCGTCGATTAGCAGAGGGACATGCGCCAGCGGCCATTCGCGTTCGTTGGCGCCGGCCTTGTCGTAGACGCGGTAGTAGACGCCCGCGTCGCGCAGATACTGGTCGGCGCGGGCAAATCGCTGTCCGAGCGTCTCAGCCCCCAGTTCATCGAGCGCTTCGATGAAGGAACGCCAGGCCGGGCGCGGATTGCCTGATGCGTCGACCATCTCGTCGACGACACCGTCGATCGGACGGTAGCGCTCCAGCAGGCCCTGCGCCCGCGGCCTGCCGCCCGCCCGTTTCTGATTCCCCTTGGCCATGGTGGATCAGAGTCTCGCCGGCCGCCTGAGGTCAAGGGTCATGGGGAAGTCTTCAGAGGCTTCTTCGGCTTCGAGCACGTAGCTGCCCGGTGTGTGGCCGCGCGGCTCGAAGCGGGCAAGCCGCCGCGCCTCGGCCTCGTTGCCGTTGACCGGAAAGGTGTCGTAGTTGCGGCCGCCCGGATGCGCGACATGGTAGACGCAGCCGCCGATCGAGCGGCCCGACCAGCGATCATAGATGTCGAAGATCAGCGGCGTGTTGACCGGCAAGGCCGGATGCAGGCCGGAGGCCGGCTGCCAGGCCTTGAAGCGCACACCCGCCACCGCGATCTCCCTGCTGTCGGTGACCTTCATCGGCACGATGCGGCCGTTGCAGACGATGGCATGGCGCTCAGGGTTCAGTCCTTCGGTCCTCACCTGCAGCCGCTCGACGGACGAGTCGACGAAGCGGACGGTGCCACCGATCGCGCCCTGCTCGCCCATCACGTGCCAGGGCTCCAGCGCCTGCCTCAGCTCCAGCTTGATGCCGGCATGCTGCACTTCGCCGCAGAACGGAAAGCGGAATTCGAGCTGCGCGGCGAACCATTCGGGGCGAAAGTCGAAGCCGTTGAGCTTCAAGTCTTCAAGAACATCGAGGAAATCCGCCCAGACATAATGCGGCAGCATGAACCGGTCATGCAGCGAGGTGCCCCAGCGCGCGAAGCGGCCGTCGAACGGATTCTTCCAGGCGCGGGCGATGATGGCGCGGACCAGCAACTGCTGGGCAAGCGACATGCGCGCATTGGGCGGCATCTCGAAGCCGCGGAACTCGACCAGCCCGAGCCGGCCGGTCGGGCCATCCGGCGAGAACAGCTTGTCGATGCAGATTTCCGAGCGATGCGTGTTGCCCGTGACATCGGTGAGCAGATTGCGGAACAGCCGGTCGACCAGCCACGGCAAGGGCGCCTCTCCCTTGTCCGGATGCGGCACCTGCGCCAGCGCGATCTCGAGCTCATAGAGCGAATCGTGCCGCGCCTCGTCGAAGCGCGGCGCCTGGCTGGTCGGGCCGATGAACAGGCCGGAAAACAGATAGGACAGCGACGGATGCCGCTGCCATTGCAGCACCAGGCTCTTCAACAGGTCCGGCCGGCGCAGGAACGGGCTGTCGTTGGGCGTCGCGCCGCCGACCACAACATGGTTGCCGCCGCCGGTGCCGGTATGGCGGCCGTCGATCATGAACTTGTCGGTCCCAAGCCGCGACTGCCGGGCTTCCTCGTAGATCGCCGTGGTCGTGGCAACGCATTCCTGCCAGTTGGCGGCCGGATGGATGTTGACCTCTATGACGCCTGGGTCCGGCGCAACGCGGATGACGTTGAGGCGCGGATCGTGGGGCGGGCCGTAGCCTTCGATATGCACCGGCAGCCCAACCGCCTTCGCCGCATTCTCGGCCGCGGCCACCAGTTCAAGATAATCCTCCAGCGCCTCGACCGGCGGCATGAACACGCAGAGCCGGCCGTCCCGCGGCTCGACGGTGAGGGCCGTTCGCACCGCGCCGCCGATCTCTGTGATCTCCTGCTCGACGCGGTCCTGCTGGCCAGTCGCTGCCGTGAAGGATACCGCCTGCTGACGACGGGCCATTTCGTCGGCGCCTTCAGGCTCAACCGGAGCGGTTTCCGGCAAGATCGCCTCGCGCGCAGGCAAGGCGCCGCGCGGCACAGAGGGGTCGACCGGCACGATGTAAGGAAACTGCGCCGGCGGCACGTAGGGCAGCGTGCCGAGCGGCAGACGATAGCCGACCGGAGAGTCGCCAGGGACAAGGAACAGCCGCCCGCGCCGTGTCTTCCATTTCTCCGAGCGCCAGCGCTGCCCCGCGGCCTGGCTGTTCCAACGCTGCACCGGCAGAACATAGCCCGACGGCTTGGTCAGGCCGCGCTCGAAGACGCGCGCCATGCGGCTGCGCTCTTCCGGATCCTCCAACTTCGAATTGGAAGGATCGACATTGTCCGGCAGCTTGCCTTCCTTGAGCAGCCATTCGGCCGGATCCTCATAGGCCTCGCTGACCATCGCCTTGTCGAGGCCGAGTTCGCCGGCGATCGCCGTGAGCAAGCTTTCGGCCTGCTCAGGCCCGACAGAGACCGTGCTCTTTTCCTGCGCGATCAGCGAGGGGTCGCGCCACACCGGCTCGCCATCGGCGCGCCAGTAGAGCGAAAAGGTCCAGCGCGGCAAGCTCTCGCCCGGATACCATTTGCCCTGGCCGTAATGCAGGAAGCCGCCCGGCGCGAAGCGCTCGCGCAGTCGTCGGATGAGCTGATCCGCCTTGTCGCGCTTGGTCGGACCGACGGCGGCCGTGTTCCATTCGGCGGACTCGAAATCGTCGATCGACACGAAGGTCGGCTCGCCGCCCATGGTGAGCCGTACGTCCTGCTCGTGCAAAATGGCATCGACCTTGTTGCCCAGCGCATCGAGCGCTTCCCAGCTTTCGTCGGAGAACGGCTTGGTGATGCGCGGATGCTCGGCAATGCGGTCGACGCGCATGTCGAAGTTGAAATCGACATTGGCGAAGCTCGCCATGCCGGAGATCGGCGCGGCGTTGCGGAAATGCGGCGTAGCGGCAAGCGGCACATGGCTTTCGCCGGTAAGCAGGCCGGAGGTCGGATCGAAGCCGATCCAGCCGGCGCCCGGAATATAGACCTCGCACCAAGCATGCAGGTCGGTGAAGTCGACCGAGGTTCCGGGCGGTCCGTCGAGCGAAACGAGATCGGGCTTGAGCTGGATCAGGTAACCGGAGACGAAGCGCGCGGCGACGCCGAGGTTGCGCAGGATCTGCACCAGCAGCCAACTCGAATCCCGGCACGAGCCTTTGCCCGCGGCCAGTGTCTCCTCCGGCGAGTAGACGCCGGTCTCCATGCGCACGATATAGGCGATCTCGCGCTGCAGCCGCGCATTGAGGTCGACGAGGAAATTGACGGTGTTTGTCGGCCTGCGGTCGATGCTCTCCAGGAACTTCGACAAGAGCGGTCCCACCGGCTCCGGCGTCCGGTAGATGGCAAGGTCTTCGCTGATCTCTTCCGGATAGTCGAAGGGAAAGGTTTCGGCCGAGGGTTCGACGAAGAAATCGAACGGGTTGTAGACCGTCATGTCGGCGACGAGGTCGACTTCGATCTTCAGCTCGTTCACCGGCTCCGGAAAGACGAAGCGGGCGAGGAAGTTGCCGTAGGGGTCCTGCTGCAGGTTGACGAAGTGGTTCTTCGGCTCGACCTTCAAAGAGTGGCTGAGCACCTTGGTGCGGGAATGCGGCGCCGGCTGCAGCCTGATCACCTGGGGGCCGAGCACCACCGGCCGATCGTATTTGTAATGGGTCAGGTGGTGGACGGCTGCCAGTATTGCCATGGTGCCCCGGGGAACGGCGTTTCAATCGCCGAACCCTGACACAAGTCCTGGGCATTCTCCAAGCAGAGATGTTGCGCTGCACCTAATTTAAGCAGCATTGCCGGCTTAGAAAAACGCTTGAATACCCGTCTGCGCCCTTCCGAGGATCAGCGCATGCACGTCATGCGTGCCCTCATAGGTGTTCACCGTCTCCAGGTTCTGCGCATGGCGCATGACGTGGTAGCCGATCTGGATACCGTTGCCGCCATGCATGTCGCGGGCGTGGCGGGCGATGTCGAGCGCCTTGCCGCAATTGTTGCGCTTGACGATCGAGATCATCTCCGGCGCCATCTTGCCTTCGTCCATCAGCCGGCCGACGCGCAAGCTGCCCTGCAGGCCAAGCGCGATCTCGGTCTGCATGTCGGCGAGCTTCTTCTGGAAGAGCTGCGTGCCGGCGAGCGGCTTGCCGAACTGCTTGCGGTCGAGACCGTACTGGCGCGCCCGGTGCCAGCAATCCTCTGCAGCGCCCATGGCGCCCCAGGAAATGCCGTAACGCGCCCGATTGAGGCAACCGAACGGACCTTTCAGGCCCGCTACATTGGGCAGCAGCGCCTCCTCGCCGACCTCGACGCCTTCCATCACCACCTCGCCGGTGATCGAGGCCCGCAGCGACAGTTTGCCGCCGATCTTCGGCGCCGACAGCCCTTTCAGGCCCTTTTCCAGCACGAAGCCGCGGATCTGGTTGTCATGCACTGCCGATTTCGCCCAGACGACGAAGACGTCGGCGATCGGCGCGTTGGAGATCCACATTTTGGAGCCGGAAAGCCTGTAGCCGTTCGCCGTCTTCTCGGCGCGCGTCTTCATGCCGCCCGGATCCGATCCGGCGTCCGGCTCGGTCAGGCCGAAGCAGCCGATCCATTCGCCGGAGGCGAGCTTCGGCAGGTATTTCCTGCGCTGCTCTTCCGAGCCATAGGCATGGATCGGATACATGACCAGCGACGACTGCACGCTCATCATCGAGCGGTAGCCGGAATCGATGCGCTCGACCTCGCGCGCCACCAGCCCGTAGGTCACGTAGTTCGCGCCGAGCCCGCCATATTCCTCCGGGATGGTGATGCCGAGCAGGCCAGCCTCGCCCATCTCGCGGAAAATCGAGGGATCAGTCTTCTCGTCGAGATAGGCTTCCTCGATGCGGGGCGCGAGCTTGTCGGCGGCGAACGCAGCCGCGCCGTCGCGCACCATGCGCTCGTCCTCGGAAAGCTGGTCCTCGATCAGGAAAGGATCGTTCCACACGAAGGCGTTCTTCTCGGCGGCCATGGCCCGCTCTCCCGGCAGTATTTTTGAGGTGCCCGGCTTATCCGCCTCCGCACGGAAAAAATCAAACGAAATTGCATGACGGATCAATGAGCGTTAGTAATAGATCATGAACGTCCAGCGCCGTCTCCTGCCGAACACCGCCGCCCTTGCCGCCTTCGAGGCGGTGGCGCGTCTCGGCTCCTTCACCGCCGCCGCCCGCGAGCTCGATCTGACCCAGGGTGCCATTAGCCGGCAGATCAACCTGTTGGAGGA
>NZ_RZSC01000386.1:0-5544 GCF_003998155.1 Mesorhizobium sp. M1E.F.Ca.ET.063.01.1.1 | reverse complement strand
TTTTCCGAGACTTCGAGCACGGTGCCGCCGGCGGCGACCGTGCGCGCCGCGACCTTTTCGACCGCCGCGTTGCCGCGCCCGGCCTTGGCGAAGACCAGCGTCCTGATCGACCAGCCGAGGTCGAGCGCGTCGATGACCAGCTTCAGCCCCTCGGCCATGAAGGCGTTCTGCTGGTCGCGGAACTTCTTCAGCGCCAGCGCCTTGATGTCCTTGACCAGCGGGTTGGCGAGGCTGGTGACTTCCTTGACCTGGCCGACCGGCCGGTGTCCGTCATACGCGACCATTTCAAGCCACCCAGCGCGAGAACAGCGAGGTCGAGAGCGCGCGGCCGACGGACTTCTCGCGGATGATCAATTCGCCGGATTCGACCGTGCCGCCCATGCCGGCGAAAGTGTCGCGCATCAGGGCATGGATGGCGAAGAAGGAGGCGCGAATCGAATAGGCTGTGAGAACCACGGCCAGCGGCTTTGGCGTCAGGATCGAGCGGCAAAGGTCAGTGAGCCCCGGCAGGTCCTCGAACAATTGCCAGACTTCGCCCTTCGGGCCGCGGCCATAAGCGGGCGGGTCGAAGAGCACGATGTCGTAGCGGCTGCCGCGACGCTCTTCCCGCTCGGCGAATTTCACCGCGTCCTCGACGATCCAGCGGATCGGCTTGTCGGCAAGGCCGGCCATCTCCTGGTTTTCGCGCGCCCAGCCGATCGCCTTCTTCGAGGCATCGACATGGGTGACCTCGGCGCCGGCGCGTGCGGCCACCAGCGAGGCAAGCCCGGTATAGCCGAAGAGGTTCAGCACCTTGACCGGGCGTTTGGCCGCGACGATCAGCCCGGCCATGTGGTCCCAGTGCGAGGCCTGCTCGGGAAAGACGCCGACATGACGGAACGAGGTGAAGCGGCCGAGATAGTCGATGCCGTCATGCTTCATCGGCCAGGTCTCGCCGAGCGGTGTTTTTGGAAAACGCCAGCGGCCGATGCCTTCCTCGTCGGTGTCGCCGGTGAAGATCGCGTCGGCGCGCTCCCATTCCTTTGCGGGAAGCGCCCGCTGCCAGATCGCCTGGCCCTCAGGGCGCACGATGCGGTACGGCCCATACTGCTCCAGTTTTTCGCCGGCGCCGCTGTCCAGCAGCGCGTAGTCGGCGTTGGGCGCGACTTCGAGGATCAGCGGCAGCCGCTCGGCGGGCAGCACACCGTCGCGGCGCGCAAGCACGCGCCGCGCCGGTTTTGCTTCCTGTCGATCCGCGGATTTCGTTTCGGTGCGTTCGCCGGTCGTCGACTGCGGCCGTGCAGGCGCGAACGTGTCGCGTTGGCGCGCCGGTTCCGATCGGGCCGGGTGCGGGCGGCTGTCGCGGCGTTTGTCGCGAAAGGATTTCAAGAACAAGCATCTCCGGCGGTTCGGCTCGCTTCTGCCACAGCTATGCCGGTCGGCGCAACAAACCATGCGCCCTTGCGAGGCTGAGCGCCGCGACCGTGGTGACAAGCACCGACCAGAACACCAGGAATCCGCGCATCTCCATTGGGAAGAACGGGGACGGCATGCGAGTGTTCCATATCGGCAAATAGCTTGCCGCGATGAGCGCCCCAGCCCTATCGTCCGCCCAATCCCGGATGGCAAACCGATGTCCCGTGCCGAACGTCTGCTCGACCTGATCCAGATCCTGCGCCGCCATCGCCGGCCGGTGAGCGGCCGCACGCTTGCCGGAGAGATGGGCGTCTCGATCCGCACGCTCTACCGTGACATCGCGACGCTGCAGGGGCAGGGCGCGCCGATCGAAGGCGAGGCGGGATTGGGCTATGTGCTGAAGCCAGGCTTCATGCTGCCGCCGCTGATGTTCACCGACGAGGAGATCGAGGCAATCGTGCTCGGCTCGCGCTGGGTGGCAAAACAGCCGGACAAGCGGCTGGCCGCGGCCGCCACGGATGCGCTGTCCAAGATCGCGGCGGTGCTGCCGGACGATCTGCGCGAGGACCTCGACGCCACGACGCTGCTCGTCGGGCCAAGTTCAGCGAGCGTCGAGGCGATCGATCTCGGCGTGGTGCGGCAGGCGATCCGCGAGGAGCGCAAGCTCGGCTTCCTCTATCGCGATGCCGGGGGCGCCGCGTCGGAGCGCATGGTCTGGCCGTTCGCGCTCGGCTTCTTCGACAAGGTGAGGGTGATGGTGGCGTGGTGCGAGATGCGCCAGGATTTCCGGCATTTCCGCACCGATCGCATGTCCCGCCTCACCGCCACGGACATCCGCTATCCGCGCCGCCGTCAGGCGATGCTCAAGGAATGGCGGGCGACGCTGGACACGCCGGGTCCAAAAAACTCGGTTGACTGATGACTGCTGCCAGAATCTGACAGCGGTATCGCGTACCGTCCTCAAGGTTCAAAACACCTTGGAGATCAGACATGTCCACGCCCAATTTCGTCATCCTCTATGTCGACAGCCCCGAGCGGAGCGGTGCGTTCTATGCCTCGCTGCTCGGACGCGCGCCCGTCGAGGCCTCGCCGACCTTTGCCATGTTCGTGCTCGACAAAGGCTTCAAGCTCGGCCTCTGGTCGCGCCACACTGTGGAGCCGGCAGCGGCCGCCGCGGGCGGAGGTGGCGAGCTGGTGCTTGCGGTCGAGGATGCGGCTGCGGTCGACGCCACGCATTCCGACTGGGCCAAGCGCGGTCTGAAGATCCTGCAGGCGCCGACCGACATGGATTTCGGC
Source organism: Mesorhizobium sp. M1E.F.Ca.ET.063.01.1.1 (assembly GCF_003998155.1). NCBI lineage: Bacteria > Pseudomonadati > Pseudomonadota > Alphaproteobacteria > Hyphomicrobiales > Phyllobacteriaceae > Mesorhizobium > Mesorhizobium sp. M1E.F.Ca.ET.063.01.1.1. The sequence goes on along the minus strand of NZ_RZSC01000386.1, from coordinate 2,853 downwards.
CGCACCTTCGTTGCGCTCGACCCAGACAATCACCGTCTGCGCGTCTACTGGCCGAACGAGGGAGCACAGGCATGAGCGCCTATTGGATCGCCGTCGCATCGGCCGAGCATGTGCGGATCGGCCGCCAGGGCGGCTTCATGCAGGTGAACCACGGCAAGGCGGCGCCGCTTCGCCGCATCAAGCCGGGCGACGGCATCGTCTATTACTCGCCGAGCACCGTGCTCGGCGAGAAAGACGGGCTGCAGTCCTTCACCGCTCTCGGCACGGTCCGTGAGGGCGAGGTCTATCAGGGCATCATGGGCGGCGGCTTCACGCCAGCGCGGCGCGATGTCGATTGGTCGGACGCCAAGGAGGCGCCGATCAAGCCGCTGCTCGACCGGCTGGACTTCACCGCCGGCAGGCCCAACTGGGGCTATCAGCTTCGCTTCGGGCTGTTCGAGATCGGCGAGCACGACTTTCGCCTGATCGGCGAGGCGATGGACGCCATACTCGCGGCTTCGGCTATTTGAGCGCCTTGTAGACGGCGATGCCGGCGGCGAGGTCCTCGAGCGCGGCGCCGACCGATTTGAACAGCGTGATCTCGTCGTCCGCCTGGCGGCCTTGTTTCTCGCCGCGCGCCAGCTCGTGCAGATCGGCAACGATTGCTTCCGGCTTCAGCACGCCGGAAGCCAGTGGCTGGACGATGTCGCCGGCCTCCTTGGTGGCGCCGGCGCGGGTGTCGACATAGACGCGGGCGCGCGAAATGGCGTCGTCGTCGCTTTCGCGCATCGTCGGCGTGAAGCCGCCGACCAGGTCGACATGAGCGCCCGGCTTCAGCAGCGCGCCCTTGACCAGCGGCGTTGTCGAGATCGTCGCCGACGAGACGATGTCGGCTTCGCCAAGCTCGGCTTCGAGGTTTCCGGCGGCCTCGGCCGGAAGGCCTTCGGCGCGGAGCGCCGCCGTGACCTTCTCGGCGTTGGCCGGCGTGCGGTTCCAGATGCGGATGGATTTGATGGGTCTCACCGCCGAGTGCGCCTTGGCGAGGAAGGATGACAGCGCGCCAGCGCCGACCACCAGCAGCTGCGAGGCGTCCTTGCGGGCGAGATAAGATGCGGCGAGCGCCGAGGCGCAGGCGGTGCGCCATTGCGTCAGCCGCTGGCCGTCGATCAGCGCTTGCGGTTCGCCGGTCACGCCGTCAAGCAGCAGATAGAGGCCCATCACCGCCGGCTTGCCGATGGCGTTGTTGTCGGGGGAAACGGTGACGATCTTGACGCCGATATGGCCTCCCGCCGAGGTGCCGGCGGCGTTGAAGTCGGTCCAGGCCGGCATCAACAGCAGCGTCGATGCGGCGCCATCCGGCCGCTCGATCGCGTGGTGATGGCGAACCGGCTGCACGGCGCCGTCGCGGAAGGCCGTGCGCAGCGTCTCTACCAGCCCGGGAAAGGTGAGCGCGCGATCGACCTCGGTGGCCGAGATGGTCAGCATAAAAAGCTCCGTGAAAGCGAGTTGCTGCTCAGTTTGTCGGCTTGGGCAGCGGCGGTCCTTTCGGCGCCGCGGGAGCACGGCTCACCGCCTGGCGCAGGTTCTCGGCCTCCAGGCCCCGCTGGCGCGCGAGCTTGCGGTAGCGGCCCTGCTTCACCCAGGTCGCCATGCTGCCGACGACCATGCCGACGGCTAAAGCCAGGAACAGGAAGATGAAGAGCGGCAGGTTCAGCGTCAGCGCCGGATTGCCGGGGTGGAACGGGTCAAGCGTGAAGGCGACCGGTCCGCGGTTGGCCACGGCAAGCGCGATCAGGATGATGGCCAGCGGCACGAAGACCACGACGAGCATGAAGCGATTGAACATCAGGTCTCCGTGGAGAAGCATCTTAAAGCGCGCATGTCTTTGTCCCGAAGCCGGTCTCCACTTTCGGGAGACATGCTCCAAGCGCCGGAACGTCGCTGCGATCCGGCGCGGCGCCTATTTGCCGCCGTTCAGCCTCTCGCGCAACTCCTTGCCGGTCTTGAAGAACGGCACCCACTTCTCCTCGACCTCGACGGACTCGCCGGTGCGCGGGTTGCGGCCGGTGCGGGCGGGGCGGTTTTTCACCGAGAAGGCGCCGAAGCCGCGCAGTTCGACCCTGTTGCCTTCGGCAAGCGCGTCGGTGATCTCGTCAAAGATCGCGCCGACGATGTTTTCGACGTCGCGCAGGAAAAGATGAGGGTTGCGCGCGGCAATGATCTGCACAAGTTCGGATTTGATCATGAGAACGTTCCCCGTAAACCACACAGCGGTCAAATTATCAGGATGATTTTATTGCTTTTTTGGTTCTTCCCGACAGCTTGTCAAGGGTGCCAGACCGAAACGAGACCGTCAAGGAACAAGCGGTCTGCGCCGAGCTCGTGAATGACATCGCCGCCGGCGTCCGGCAGGCCCAGCGCGTTGGCGACGGCTTTGGTCATGCTCCTCGGAAACAGGTAGCTGCGGCCCTCCGTGTTCTTCCACTCGACGACCTTGAGCTTGCTGTCGACGCCCTTGGTCGCCAGCCAGTCGATCGCCTCGGTCTCGCCGCCGACCGCGTCGACAAGGTGGTTGCCGAGCGCCTGGCGGCCGGTGAAGATCGAACCGTCGGCCAGCGCCTGCGCCTGCTCATGCGTCATTTTGCGCCGCTCGGCGACGATGCCGACGAACCAGTCATAGCTGTCGAGGATGAGCTTGCGCACCATGGCGCGCTCGTCGTCGTTGGTCGGCTTGAAGGGCGAGGGCGAGGCCTTGAGCGGCGAGGATTTCACTTCCTCGAGCTTGATGCCGAGCTTGTCCATCAGGCCGCTGACGTCGGGATACTGGATCAGCACGCCGATAGAGCCGACGATCGAGGTTTTGCGGGCCACGAT
>NZ_RZSC01000385.1:0-5564 GCF_003998155.1 Mesorhizobium sp. M1E.F.Ca.ET.063.01.1.1 | reverse complement strand
ACATAACTCTTCAAACAAAACGGGCGCGACCTTGCGGCGCGCCCGTTTCGATTAACCGGTCAAGCCGATCAGGCGGCGTCTTCCTCGCCTTCCGGCTTCTTCTCGCGCACGATTTCCTTGCCGGTGGCCTGGTCGACGACCTTCATCGACAGGCGAACCTTGCCGCGTTCGTCGAAGCCCATCAGCTTGACCCAAACCTTGTCGCCTTCCTTGACGACGTCGGAGGTCTTGGCGACGCGCTCGTTGGCGAGCTGCGAGATGTGGACGAGGCCGTCGCGCGGGCCGAAGAAGTTGACGAAGGCGCCGAAGTCGGCGGTCTTGACGACCGTGCCTTCGTAGATCTCGCCGACTTCCGGTTCGGCGACGATGGTGTGGATCCACTTCTTCGCCGCCTCGATCTCCTTGGCGTTGGCCGAAGCGATCTTGACCGTGCCGTCGTCCTCGATGTTGATCTTGGCGCCGGTCTTCTCGACGATCTCGCGGATCACCTTGCCGCCGGAGCCGATGACGTCGCGGATCTTGTCGGTCGGGATGTGCATGACCTCGATGCGCGGCGCGAACTCGCCGAGCTCGGCGCGGGCGCCGGAGATCGCATGCGCCATCTCGCCGAGGATGTGCAGACGGCCGTCCTTGGCCTGGCCGAGCGCGATCTTCATGATCTCCTCGGTGATGCCGTCGATCTTGATGTCCATCTGCAGCGAGGTGACGCCGTTGGCGGTGCCGGCGACCTTGAAGTCCATGTCGCCGAGGTGGTCCTCGTCACCGAGGATGTCGGAGAGCACCGCGAAACGCTCGCCTTCCTTGATCAGGCCCATGGCGATGCCGGCCACCGGCTTGGCGATCGGCACGCCGGCATCCATCAGCGCCAGCGAGGTGCCGCAGACGGTCGCCATCGAGGACGAGCCGTTGGACTCGGTGATCTCCGAGACGACGCGCAGCGTGTAGGGGAACTGGTCGGCGGAGGGCAGCATCGGGCGGATCGCGCGCCAGGCCAGCTTGCCGTGACCGATCTCGCGGCGGCCCGGCGAGCCCATGCGGCCGGTTTCACCGACCGAATAGGGCGGGAAATTGTAGTGGAGAAGGAACTTCTCCTTGTACATGCCGGTCAGCGAATCGACGAACTGCTCGTCCTCGCCGGTGCCGAGCGTGGCGACAACCAGCGCCTGGGTCTCGCCACGGGTGAACAGCGCCGAACCATGGGTGCGCGGCAGAACGCCGACCTCGGAGACGATCTTGCGGACGGTCTTGAGATCGCGGCCGTCGATGCGCGACCCGGTATCGAGGATGTTCCAGCGCACCACCTTGGCCTGGAGCTCCTTGAACACCGTGCCGATCTGCTCGGAAGAGTACTTGGCCTCCTCGCCCTCAGCCGGTGCGAACGCTGCCTTGACCTTCGCCTTGACGGCGTCGACGGCGGCGTAGCGCGACTGCTTGTCGGTGATCTTGTAGGCCTCGCGCAGCTCGTCGCCGACGATCTTCAGCATCTCGCCTTCGAGCGCGGAATAGTCGGGCGCGGTGAAGTCGCGCGGGTCCTTGGCGGCGACCTCGGCCAGCTTGATGATCGCCTCGATCACCGGCTGGAAGCTCTTGTGGCCGAACACGACGGCGCCGAGCATCAGGTCCTCGCTGAGCTCCTTGGCCTCGGATTCGACCATCAGCACGGCGTCGGCGGTGCCGGCGACGACGAGGTCGAGCTTGGATTCCTGCATTTCGTCGATATGCGGGTTGAGCACATATTCGCCGTTGATGTAGCCGACGCGGGCGCCGCCGATCGGACCCATGAAGGGCACGCCCGACAGCGTCAGAGCCGCCGAGGTGGCGACGATCGACAGGATGTCCGGATCGTTTTCAAGATCGTGCTGGACGACGGTGACGACGATCTGGGTGTCGTTCTTGTAGCCGTCGGCGAAAAGCGGGCGGATCGGGCGGTCGATCAGGCGGGAAACCAGCGTTTCCTTCTCGCTCGGACGGCCCTCGCGCTTGAAATAGCCGCCCGGGATCTTGCCGGCGGCATAGGTCTTTTCCTGGTAGTTGACGGTGAGCGGAAAGAAATCCAGGCCGGGCTTCGGCTCCTTCATCGAAACGACGGTGGCGAGGACCACGGTCTCGCCGTAGGTAGCAAGCACCGCGCCGTCAGCCTGGCGTGCGATCTTGCCCGTCTCCAGGATGAGCGGACGGCCGCCCCACTCGATTTCCACTTTGTGATGATTGAACATATCTTGTCCTTCATATGCGGAAAGGGTCGCGCCGTCTCAACGGTCGCGGATATCCCTTTCCTGGCTTCCTTCGGGCAGCCACGGGCAAGACAACGGGAAGCTCGATAAATCCGGCTCACAGCCGAGCGAGCATCCTGCAATCCTGCCCCATGACCGTCCATGGGCGGTTCCGAATGGCCCTCTGCACTTTCGGAACCGGGTCTGGCCGACCGGTCGGCCGGCCTTGCGCATGACGCCGAAAACCCTTGGTTTTCGGAACGCGCCGTGCGCGAATGCAAATTTCGAGAGCGCATTGCGCTCCATTCCCAGCATCGGCACACCGGATCATCCGATGCCAATGCGCGACCGGCGGGCCCTCCGCAGAGAGCCCGCCGGTCAATTCGTCAGCGACGGAGACCGAGCTTGTCGATCAGCGTCTGATAGCGCGCGTCGTCCTTGCGCTTGAGGTAGTCAAGCAGGCTGCGGCGCTGGGAGACGAGAGCAAGCAGGCCACGGCGGGAATGGTTATCCTTCTTGTGGTCCTTGAAGTGCTCCGTCAGGTTCTTGATGCGCTCGGAAAGGATGGCAACCTGGACTTCCGGGGATCCGGTATCGCCCTTGGCAGTTGCGAATTCGGTCATCAATTCCTTCTTGCGATCGGCAGTAATCGACATCGTGTTTTTCCTTATCTGTTCGAGGAAACGGGACGCCCTCAGCCGGGATGTCGTCCAGCAGGGGCCGGTGCAAGCAACGCGTCAGGGCGCGAAGCTGCGGCGCATATAGTGCAATTCCCGGCAAAACACCAGCCCAATTGTCAAGCCGGCTTGTCGCAGGTCCTGCCGCCAAAACAAAGGTTTGCCCTGGACTACAGCCACTTCTTCCACTTGAAGAAGGCGACAAGCCCAATTGCGACGGCGAGCATGAACAGAAGTGCTGCAGGGTAGCCGTAATAGGCCTTCAGCTCCGGCATGTTCCAGGGCGAGCTTTCCGGTTCGAAATTCATGCCCCAGACGCCGACGAGGAAGGTGAGCGGCATGAAGATCACCGAGACGATCGTCAGATAGGAAATGACGTCATTGGTGCGCGCCTGGGTCAGCGACAGATGCATCTCGATCAGGCCGGTCAGCATGTCGCGCTGGTTCTCGACCAGCTCGATCAGCCGCAGCGAATGATCGAGCGTGTCGTTGAAGAATATCTTGGTCTCGGCCGTCACAAAGGGCACGTCGTTGCGGATCAATGTCGCCAGGGCATCGCGCATCGGCCACAACACGCCTTTCAGCACGTTGGCGTCGCGCCGCAACTCGTGCAACTGCCGCATCTGATGCTTGTGCGGCGTGTTCAGCATCTGGTCCTCGATGCCGTCGACCGTTTCGCTCGCCGCTTCGATCGGCGGGAAATAGCTGTCGACGATGGCATCGATCAGCGCATAGGCCAGATAGTCGGCGCCGCGCGAGCGCAACCGGTTGGGCATGGACGCCACGATACGCTTGCGCACCGGGTCGAACGGATCGCCCTCGCGCTCCTGGAAGGTGACGACGAAATTCCTGCCGAAGAACACCGCTATCTGCTCGTAGCGATGGGCGGTGACATCGTCGATCATGCGCAACGCGACGAAGGCATGATCCTCGAAGAAATCCACCTTCGGCCGCTGGCCGGTGTTGACGACATCCTCCAGCGCCAGCGGGTGCAGGTTGAAGATCCGGCCGATCTCCTCGATCAGCGGGATGTTGGCAAGCCCCGTGCAGTCCAGCCAGACGACTGGCCACCGGTCGCAATGGGTATTGAGCTCGTCGATGCTGGCATTGTCGATGGTCTTGAATTTTTCGGGCGAGATCAACGTCAGCCGAAGCTCGCTGCGCCGCGCCGCCGGATCGGCGATCAGCGTGCCGGGGGAAGCGCCGACCGGCGGCCGGTGGGTTTTCAGCGGCGCCCGCTTCCTGACGGTATCAACCTTTGCCATGAGTTCCTCGGGCGCAAAGTCCAACTGAATTGGTCTTTGCTTCTTAGCAATTCCGGTTGAAAAACCGCTACGCACTTTTCCTGGAATTGCTTTAACGTTTTACGCAACTCCGAACGGAAAACCGCGATACACTTTTCCTGGAATTGCTTTAACGTTTTACGCAATTCCGAACGGAAAACCGCGATACACTTTTCCTGGAATTGCTTAACCGAGCGCCATCACCCGGCAAAGACCCGTTTGGGCTTGAACATGCCCTGCTCGATGGCGCCGATGGCCACCAGCTTGCCGCGCGCGGTGGCGCAGGCCTCCTCGGCCTCGACCGGCGCATCACGGCCGCGAATGATGACGGGATTGCCGAGGCGAATCTTGGTCGCGGCGTCGTCGCTGACCGCGACCTGCGGCAGGCAATCGAGGGCCGCCGCGGTGTCGACCAGCAGCGCGTCGACAGCGCTGAAGTCGATCGGAGCCTCGGTCTCTTCCGCGCCTTCATCCGTCTTGCCGCCGAAGCGCGCCGCTTCGAGCTCGGCCACGGTGACGAAATCCTCGGCCGTGAACGGCTCGACCTCGACGCGCCGGAGTTCGGCAACGTGGCCGAAGCAGCCCAAATCGCGGCCCATATCGCGCGCCAGCGAGCGCACATAGGTGCCCTTGCCGCATTCGACCTCGAAGACGCTGCGGTCGCCATTGTGCTCGAGGAGATCGAGCCGTCCGATCTCGATCTCGCGGGCAGGAATGTCGACCGTCTCGCCGTCGCGGGCGAGGTCGTAAGCGCGTTCGCCGGCGATCTTGATCGCCGAAAATTGCGGCGGCGTCTGCATGATGACGCCGGTGTATTTCGGCAGCAGCGCCCTCACCTCGGCCTCGGCCGGCCGCCGGTCGGAGGTGTTCGTCACCGGGCCTTCGAGATCGTCGGTCGAGCGCTCCTCGCCCCAGGCGACGGCAAAGCGGTAGACCTTGGCGCCATCCTGCACATAGGGCACGGTCTTGGTCGCCTCGCCGAGCGCGATCGGCAGCATGCCGGAGGCCAGCGGGTCGAGCGTGCCGGCATGGCCGGCCTTCTCCGCCTGGAACAGCCATTTGATCTTGGAGACCGCCTCGGTCGAGCCCATGCCGACCGGCTTGTCCAGCACCACCCAGCCGGAAACCGGCCGCCCCTTCTTCTTGCCGCGACGCGCCACCTATTCCTCGTCCTTGTCTTTATTCTGGTCGTCGAGATCGCGCGCGACTTCGGGCGACTTCAGCAATTCGTTGATCCTGGCGAAATTGTCGAATGACGTATCAAGCCGGAAGCGGACTTCCGGCATGTACTTCATCTGCCTGAGCGCGCCGGCGACGCCGGTGCCAAGCGGCGAGACGAAAGCGGTGGCGATCTTGAGGTCCGGAGACATGCGCACCTCGGAGACCGAGAC
>NZ_RZSC01000384.1:0-5584 GCF_003998155.1 Mesorhizobium sp. M1E.F.Ca.ET.063.01.1.1 | reverse complement strand
CCCCAAATCGTTCGGGGAGCAGTGAATCACGCTCCAAACAACCGCGCCAGTACTTCTTCAACAGCCTGCTAAGTCAACCAGCCGACGGCGACGCCGATCAGCAGCACGACGCCGAGCAGGCCGCGATAGATGACAAAGGGCCAGGCGGAAAAGCGCTCGAGCACGCGCATCAGCCCCCATATGGCGAAGAAGGCCGAGATCGAGGCGACGACGAGGCCGACGGCCAGGACCGACCAGCCATAGGCGCCGAGGTGGATCTTGTGCAGTTCCCAAAGCTCCTTGAGCCCGGCGAGCGCGATCGCCGGCAGACCGAGCAGGAAAGAGAGGCGCGCCGCCTCCGGGCGGGCGAAACCCAAACCCAGCGCGGCTGTCAGCGTCGATCCCGAACGCGAAACGCCGGGGATCAAGGCACCGACCTGGGCGACGCCGACAAGCAGCGCGTCGAGTATCGAAGCCTGGTTGAGCGTGAGCATGTGCTTGGCATAGATCTCGGAAAGCGCGAGCAGGATCGCCATGACGATGCAGGCCCCGCCGATGACGCTCAGGCTCCGCAGCGGCGAATTGCAGGCGTTGAGAACGCCTGAAAGCGCAAGGCCGGCGATGACGATCGGAATGGTCGCCAGCACGATGCTGATCGCCAGGCGGAAATACCGGTCGCCGAAATCGCGGCGGACGATCGCCGACAGCGAACCCAGCGTGACATCCCGGACATCGCTCCAGAAATAGCTGACGACCGCGGCCAATGCCGCAAGCTGCATGGCGGCCGAGAAGGCAGAGCCGGGATCCTGCCAGCCGAGCACGGCGGGCACGACGCGCATATGCGCCGTCGACGAGATCGGCAGCAATTCGGTGATGCCTTGAACGATGCCGAGAAACGCCACTTTGGCATAACCCAGGCCAAAAGCCGGTATCCAGTCCCTGCGTGCAGACGTCGGTCATCCCGATCCTTTCCCCAGAACAAAGTGAATCGTCATTGGCAAAGCCCCTCAAGGACAGCCTTAACCGCGCGATACCAGGAATCCAACTCACGGATTTGTAAGGTGCCGCTAATCCTGCTTGACAATGGGCCCTTCCATATTATCATTCGCTAATCTTACGCTGTAAGGTAAATCGGAGGAGGACTACCATGTCGACCGCCGCCCTCTGGGAACTGCAGGCCGTCGTGCCACCGGAAACCCACATTCCCGAAATTTCGATCGAGGAGGTCTCGCGCGATCTGAGCCGTGCCATCGAGCGCGCCGAGGTCAATGCCTGGCTCGACCTCTACGACGCTGCGCCCGCCGATTTCGCCGCGCGGCATGGCCTGGCGATTGCCCGCGACGGCGACCTCGTCTGGACCACTTGCGCGACGATCCCGTTCATCCATTTCAACTGCGTCAAGAACATCGGCGTCGACGGTCCCGCCTCGGAGGAACAGGTCGACGCGCTGCTCGCGCACTACCGCGCCGCCGGCATCTTGCGGCCGTGGTTCTATACGAACCCGCATACCGAGCCGTCGCGGCTGAGATGCTGGCTGGAAGCCCGCGGGCTGCAGCATCAGAGCGGCTGGGAACGCATCTTTCGCGATGCGACGCCGCCGGCGGCCGAACCGCTCTTCCCAACCGACGATGTATCGGTCGAAGAGGTCACCGCCGAAACGGCTCCGCAATGGGCCTCCTTCATCGACGGCAAGTACAGGCTGCCCACCTCTCCTTGGCTCGTTGCACTGGTCGGCCGCAAAGGCTGGCATCACTACATGCTGAAACGTGATGGCGCGGTGGCTGCTGTGCGCTCACTGTTCATCTCAGACGGCGCCGCCTGGAGCGGCATCGACGCGCCGGTGCCGGGCATCATGGCGCCGAGCTTCGACCTCGACGCCATGCTTGGCGAAAGGCTGGTCCGCGACGGCATCGCCGCCGGCGCGAAACTGTTCGTCGCAGACATCGAGGCGCCGCGCCCCGACCGCGACGGTCCGGCCTACCGCAACTACGCCCGGCTCGGTTTCAGGATCGCCTATTTCCGCAGCCATTACAGCTATTTGCCGGCAAATTCGAGCTGACACGGGTTATGGCCAAGCCAACCAACCTAGCGGTGCAGCCACTGCTTTATGCAGCTTCTCGCCACCACGTGCGCCGGCGGCAAGGCCGGCTGGTCGATGCGGGAATCGTCGGCCGCCCGGTCGCGAGCCTTTTCCAGGAGCAGGCGAAGCTCGGCCGGACGCACCCGGTCGCGTTCCATCACGAGCTGGATCATCGGGTCGTTCAAAAGCTCGTCCAGGGTATTGATGCTCTCGCTCATCCGTCGCCTCCTCGATGCCTCCCGCATGGCGCTTAGATAAGCAGCCAAAGATGGCCCGCCAATGACGCTTTGCCGGCTATCTCGTGAATCGAAGATGAAATTTTTGTGCAGTTTTCCCCTTCTCCCCTTGTGGGAGAAGGTGTCGCCGAAGGCGACGGATGAGGGGTACTGGACGGAGTGAGGGGATGGAGGTTCAGGCGCGATAATCGCCCGTGCCCCATTCCTTCCAACACCCCTCATCCGTCTCGGCGCTGCGCGCCGATCCACCTTCTCCCACAAGGGGGAGAAGGTTAGACTGGCGGCGCGCCCTCAAATTGCGGCAACCCATCATCGAGCTGCACCCAGGGCTGTTTGGAAGTCGTCCAGAAATGCATGTCGGGCTTGAACACGGACGGATCGTCGAGCGAACCGGAGGTGACGCCGAGGATGCCCCGTGAATCGCGCCGCGAAAACATCGTCGTGCCGCAGGCTGCGCAAAAACCGCGCTTGAGGTCCGGCGATGAATTGACCGTCGTCAAAGGCCCTTCGACGGTCACGTCGTCGATGCGGAACAGAAGGCGCGCGTTGAAGGCCGCGCCGATCGCCTTCTGGCAGATCCGGCAATGGCAGACGCGCTCGTTGATCGGTTCAGCCTCGGCGCGGTAGCGCACCGCTCCGCATAAGCATCCGCCCTGGTATTTCGTCATGGCAACACCTGCTTCGTGGAAATCCAAGCGTGGTAGTAGCGGCCGGCATCGCAGCGTCAATTGAAAAGCATTGATGGAATACGATCGGTTGCCGTGATGCGGTGACGCTGCTGCGGTAGAGACCCAAGCGACAAGAATCAGTGGCGGCGCGCCTGAACGAGATAGGCATCGATGGTGGTCTCGCCGAGCCATTTGGCGGCTTCGAGCCGGTGTAGTCCCTCGACCAGCACATGGCGCTTGCCGTCGTGACGCACCTGGATCGGCGTCTTCATGCCGTTCTCGAGAATGTCTTCGGCGAGACGGCGCACGGTCTCGGGATGCAGCGTCTTGCGCCGCGCCGCGGGCACGTAGATGTCGTCGACCTTGACCTTTTGCACGTACAGCATGTCGGCTCCCGGCGTTGAAACATCGCCTGAGAATGAAATAGTCCGTCTGCCGGATATCGCCAAGCGTAAGCGCTCGCTGGCCCGATCGTTTCCATTTGACGCTTGGCCAGCCAATGGTCTCAATGGCAGCGTCTTGGCTTCAGGTGTTCTTTGACGCGATTGCCCGCTGAATTCCCCGATTTCGGGCTGACGCCCGAGCAGCGCCGCGAGGCTGTGCGCGGCCATTATTACGAATGGCCGGGAATGGATGGCCGCCGCGGCGAGATCTGGTGCTACAGCGACCGTTTCTCCTATCGCCCCGGTGAAACGGTGGCGCTGCATGTCAGCTCAACGGCGCCGCGATTCAGCATCGTTGTCGTCCGCGATGGGAGAACCGAGACGAAGGTCTTCGAGGAAGTGGGCCTGTCGGCGCGATGGCAGGACACGCCGGACCAATGCTCGGTTGAAGGCTGCGGCTGGGAAGCGTCGTTCGAATTTCGTATCGGCGAGGATTGGCCGTCGGGGGCCTATCGCGTCACGCTCTCGGCCGACGGCGGTGATGGTGAGCCGATCCTTAGCCACCATCTGTTCATCGTCGCGCCCCTGCCCGGCCGCAGGCCCAGTCGCCTGCTGCAGGTCGCCGCGACCGGCACCTGGACGGCCTACAACACCTGGGGCGGCTCCAATCATTATCAGGGCATCACCGGCCCGAACCGCGATCAATACGCAACTATGGTGTCGACACAGCGCCCCTGGTGCCGCGGCTTCGTGGTGCTGCCCAAGGAGGCGCCGCGCGTGCCGATCGAGGTTGCGATACCGCCGAAGACCGTGCCGCGCTATCCGCATATGGAATGGGCCTTCGCCACCGGCCATTCGAAGAAATACGCCTCTTCCGGCTGGGCGAGCTATGACAGCCATTTCTTCCGCTTCGCCGAGCGCGCCGGCTATGCAATCGATCTTGCCAGCCAGCACGAATTGCATTTCTCGCCCGAAATCCTCGATGGCTACGACTGCGTCGTCTTCAGCGGCCATGACGAATACTGGACCTGGGAGATGCGCGACGCCGTCGACCAATATGTCGAGCGCGGCGGACACGCGGCCCGCTTCGCTGGCAACTTCATGTGGCAGACCAGGCTGGAGGACGAGGGCCGCCGCCAGGTCTGCTACAAATACCGCGCCCGCGCCGAGGACCCCGCCTATCGCGGCGACGTGACGCGCGCCACCAACTCCTGGGAGGCGCCGGAGATCGGCCGCCCAGGCAGCGCCACCTTCGGCCTCAACGCGACGCGAGGTGTCTATGCCGGCTGGGGCGGCTGCGCGCCGCGCGGCGTGCGCGGCTTTCCCGTCTATCGGCCGGAGCATTGGGCGTTTGCCGGCACCGGCATCTATTATGGAGACCTGCTCGGCGCCGACAGCCATGTCTATGGCTATGAGGTCGACGGGCTCGACTTCGAAATCCGCGGCGGCCTGCCCTACCCGACGGCGACCAGCGGCGCGCCGGATGGCCTGCAGGTGCTGGCCGTCGGCATGGCGAGCCAGGTCGAGGAAAGCGCCGACATCCCGATCGAGGATCAGTTCCTTACCGACGAGGACGGGCGCTTCACCGCCGAGACGCTTTTCGGCGAGGCGAGCGATGCCAATCTCGACAAGGTCAAGCGCGGCAACGGCATGATTGTCAACTTCCCCCGCGGCAAGGGCGAAGTCTTCCATGCCGGAAGCTGCGAATGGGTCGCCGGCCTGCTAAGGCAGGACGCGATGGTCGAACGCGTGACCAAAAATGTTCTCGACCGCTATCTCGGAAAGACCTGACATGCCGAAACTGGAAGTGCAGCCCTCTCCGCAAGCCGAAGCGCGGCCGACGTCGCATCTGTTCTATCTCTCCAGCCTGCGCCGGCCGCTGGTCGACCGCGCCGAGGGCATCTATTTCTGGACCAAGGACGGTCGCCGCTTCATCGACGGCTCGAGCGGGCCGATGGTCGCCAATATCGGCCACTCCAACCGCAACGTGCTCGAAGCCATGAAGCGGCAGATGGACAAGACCACTTTCGCCTACCGGCTGCATTTCGAGAACGAGCCGGCGGAAGAACTCGCGCGGAAGCTCGCCAGCAAGCTACCGGCCGGCATGGACCGTATCTTCTTCGTCTCCGGCGGCTCCGAGGCGACCGAATCCTGCATAAAGCTTGCCCGGCAATGGGCGGTCGCCACCGGCCGGCCGAAGCGCTGGAAGGTGATCGCCCGCTTCCCCTCCTATCACGG
>NZ_RZSC01000383.1:0-5617 GCF_003998155.1 Mesorhizobium sp. M1E.F.Ca.ET.063.01.1.1 | reverse complement strand
ATCCCGAACAGGGCAATGCCGACCAGTCGGATAGCCCCGCCGACGACGGCAACGCGACCGACAACGGCAACGACACGGTCGTCGCTGCTGCCGAAGAAGCAAATGCCGCGCCGGGCGGGAGCGTCGCCAGTGAGCCGGCAGGCGACACCAGCGAACCGGCAGTCGCCGACGCAAACAGCTGATCCAGGTCCATTTTCCGGCATTCGAACGGCGGAGAGAAATCTCCGCCGTTTACGTTTGTGCGCGCCTGAAGCGCGTGGCGGATCTTTCAGTTCGCTGTTTCAAGTCTTTGTTTGGACGCATGTCGTTCTCCCAGAACCGCTGGTGCACTTCGGGCGACATGCATTGGAATATTCTGTTTTGACCGACATCAAGGCGTCTTGAGAGACCTTCGCCCATACACCATATCTCGGCTGAACAGGGCTCGGCTCGAATGAGCGGGTCCGTCACCGCAATCTGATCCGGTGCCGCAAAGCGGGCCGGTGACGGAAGGAGACAGATATGAATCTTGAAAAATACTCGGAGCGCGTGCGCGGTTTCATCCAGTCCGCGCAGACCATGGCGCTCTCGCGCAACCACCAGCAATTCACTCCAGAGCATATGCTCAAGGTGCTCGTCGACGACGACGAGGGCCTCGCCGCGTCCCTGATCGAGCGCACCGGCGGCCGTGTCCGCGACGTCAAGCTCGGCGTCGAGGCGGCGCTGGAAGCGATGCCGAAGGTGGAAGGCGGTAACGGCCAGCTCTATCTCGCCCAGCCGCTCGCCAAGGTGTTCTCGACCGCCGAGGAACTGGCCAAGAAGGCCGGCGACAGTTTCGTCACCGTCGAGCGGCTGCTGCAGGCGCTCGCCATGGAAAAGTCGGCCAAGACCGCCGACATCCTGGCCAAGGCCGGCGTCACCGCGCAGGCGCTGAACCAGGTCATCAACGACGTTCGCAAAGGTCGCACCGCCGATTCGGCCAATGCCGAACAGGGTTATGACGCGCTGAAGAAATATGCGCGGGACCTCACCGCCGACGCCCGCGCGGGCAAGCTCGATCCGGTCATCGGCCGCGACGACGAGATCCGCCGCACTATCCAGGTGCTGTCGCGGCGCACCAAGAACAACCCCGTGCTGATCGGCGAGCCCGGCGTCGGCAAGACGGCGATCGCCGAAGGCCTGGCGCTGCGCATCGTCAATGGCGACGTGCCGGAATCGCTCAAGGACAAGCAATTGATGGCGCTCGACATGGGCGCGCTGATCGCCGGCGCCAAATATCGCGGCGAGTTCGAGGAGCGGCTGAAGGCCGTGCTCAACGAGGTTACGTCCGCCAACGGCAATATCATCCTGTTCATCGACGAGATGCACACGCTGGTCGGTGCCGGTAAGGCGGACGGCGCGATGGATGCGTCGAACCTTCTGAAGCCGGCGCTGGCGCGCGGCGAGCTGCACTGCGTCGGCGCGACCACGCTCGACGAATACCGCAAGCATGTCGAGAAGGACGCCGCGCTTGCCCGCCGCTTCCAGCCCGTCTTCGTCGACGAGCCGACGGTCGAGGACACCGTCTCGATCCTGCGCGGCCTGAAGGAGAAGTACGAGCAGCACCACAAGGTGCGCATCTCCGATTCGGCGCTGGTGTCGGCCGCGACGCTTTCCAACCGCTACATCGCCGACCGTTTCCTGCCTGACAAGGCGATCGACCTGGTCGACGAGGCCGCGTCGCGGCTGAGGATGCAGGTCGATTCGAAGCCCGAGGCGCTGGACGAGATCGACCGCCGCATCATGCAGCTCAAGATCGAGCGCGAGGCGCTGAAGGTCGAGAAGGACGATGCCTCGAAGGATCGGCTGGCAAAGCTGGAGAAGGATCTGGCCGACCTCGAGGAGCAGTCGACCGAGCTGACGACCAAGTGGCAGGCCGAAAAGCAGAAGCTCGGCCTCGCCGCGGACCTGAAGAAGCAGCTCGACGAGATGCGCAATGAGCTTGCCATCGCCCAGCGCAAGGGCGAGTTCCAGCGCGCCGGCGAGCTTGCCTATGGCAAGATCCCGGAATTGGAGAAGAAGCTCAAGGAAGCCGAAGCCCAGGACGGCAAGGCCGGCATGGTGGAAGAGGTGGTCACGCCCGACCACGTCGCCCATGTCGTGTCGCGCTGGACCGGCATCCCGGTCGACAAGATGCTGGAGGGACAGCGCGAGAAGCTCTTGCGCATGGAAGACGAGATCGGCAAGCGCGTCGTCGGCCAGGGTGAAGCCGTGCAGGCGGTGTCGAAAGCCGTGCGCCGCGCCCGCGCGGGCCTGCAGGATCCGAACCGGCCGATCGGCTCGTTCATGTTCCTGGGCCCGACCGGCGTCGGCAAGACGGAACTGACCAAGGCGCTCGCCGCCTTCCTGTTCGACGACGAGAACGCCATGGTGCGTATCGACATGTCGGAGTTCATGGAGAAGCATTCGGTCGCCCGGCTGATTGGCGCGCCTCCCGGCTATGTCGGTTATGAGGAGGGCGGCGCGCTCACCGAAGCGGTGCGGCGCCGGCCTTACCAGGTCGTGCTGTTCGACGAGATCGAGAAGGCGCATCCGGACGTGTTCAACGTGCTGTTGCAGGTGCTCGACGACGGCCGGCTCACCGATGGCCAGGGCCGTACGGTCGACTTCCGCAACACGCTGATCATCATGACCTCCAACCTTGGCGCCACCTATTTGGTCGATCTCAGCGAGGACCAGGACGTCGACGTAGTGCGCGACGAGGTGATGAATGTCGTCAAGGCGTCGTTCCGTCCGGAGTTCCTCAACCGCGTCGACGAGGTGATCCTGTTCCACCGGTTGCGCCGTCAGGACATGGACCGCATCGTCGAGATCCAGCTCAGGCGGCTGGAGAACCTGCTTGTCGATCGCAAGATCACGCTGTCGCTCGACCACGATGCGATCGAGTGGCTGGCGTCGAAGGGCTACGATCCGGCCTATGGTGCCAGGCCACTGAAGCGGGTGATGCAGAAGGAATTGCAGGATCCGCTGGCGGAAAAGATCTTGCTTGGCGAAATCCTCGACGGCTCGACCGTCAAGGTCACCGCCGGCTCCGATCGCCTGAACTTCCGCTCGAAGCCGACCGTGGTGGCGACCGAAGCCGCCGCCTGATTCGAGCCAGAAAGCAGGTACAGGGGCGCGTCGCACCGGATCGGTGCGGCGCGCTCTTGCTTTTTGACGGGGCCGTACCGCAAAACCGTATCGGTCTCGGTTATCGGAAGGGGCGATTCCATTGAAGCTCGAGGACTATGACGGCTTCTGCGCTTCGCTGCCCGCCGCGACGCATGTCGTGCAATGGGGCGGCGCCCATGTCTGGAAGGTCGGCGGCAAGGTGTTCGCGATCGGCGGACACGACCGGGCGGGCCAAGTCTTCGTCACCTTCAAATGCTCCGACATGGCCTATGACGTGCTGAAGGAGCAGCCGGGCTGCCGGCCCGCGCCCTATCTCGCCTCGCGCGGTATGAAATGGATCCAGCGTCAGACAAGCCAGAGCATGGATGATGCGGCGCTGAAGGACTATCTGCGCGAAAGCCACCGCCTGGTTGTGCGGAAGCTGACGAAACTGGCACGCAGCGAACTGGGGCTGGGCTGACATTCGGTTCGGGATCATGGTGAAACGCTGGAAATCCGCCATCTTCATGCCCGGTTCATGTTGGAACCTTAATTTCGGTAACTGGTTTTGCAGGCGAAGGGTTCGCCCGCCAAGACCATGCCGACCGGAGAGCCTGACCCCCATGCTGCGCACGATCTTTTCCCTTTCGGCACTCGCGGCCGGGCTGGTGTCTTCCAGTGCATTCGCGGCGCCGAGCGGAGATGACGTTGAGAAGACGGCGCGGCCCGCGCTGCACGGCGCGTTCGTGCTCGCCCAGGACGGCAATATCGACATCTATTACGACGCCAGGGGCAACCGGGTGCTTGTCGATGCCGACACCGGCAAGGTCATCGCCATCCAGCCGCCGCAGAGCAGGCTCGATCGCCGGGCGCTTCGCCGTCAGCTACGGATGCAGGAGCTCGGCCGCGCGCCGGTCGAGGACGACGACCGCTACTATCTCGACAATCCCGACGACATGGCCCGCTTCCGCCGCAAGCAACTGGAAGAAGAGGGCAGGGTCATTCCGCCGCCGGTCGATGAGAACGATCCCTATAACGACAATTCCGTCGATGCCTATCCGCCGGCGCCGAACGACGAGGGCTACGCTACCACCTATCCGGAGGCGCCGAAGTCGGACGCCATCGGGCGCCAGCCGCTGAACGAGGCATCGATCGATCCCGCGCAGCCGGACCAGGGCGAAGTGCTGCAGACCAATCCGGACACCCAGGCCGCGCTGCCGCCGGACACGGGCGGCAAGGCCACCGTCGATCCGTCGTTGTCGCTCGGCGTGCGCCAGGACGTGGCCGACCTTCAAGTGCTGCTCGACCGCGCCGGCGCCTCGCCGGGTGTCATCGACGGGCGCTTTGGTTCCAACGTCGACAAGGCCTTGGCCGCCTACAACCAGATCACCGGCAGCAATCTGAAATCGACCGACGCCGTCGGCATCAAGACGGCGCTCGCCCAGTCGGGCGGCGACGCCTTCGCTTCCTATACGATCACGCCCGAGGACGCGGCCGGGCCCTATGTCGCTTCGATCCCGGAGGATTACAGCCAGAAGGCCAAGCTCGACCGCATGGGCTATACCTCCGTCACCGAGGCGCTGGCCGAGCGCTTCCACATGGACGAAGGCTATCTGAAGTCACTCAACAAGGGGCTCGACTTCACCCGCCCCGGCACGATCATCAAGGTCGCCAATTTCGGCCAGCTGGTGTCGACGGCAGTTGCCCGCATCGTAGCCGACAAGGACAAGAAGGAAGTCTTCGCCTATGACGCGGGCGGCAAGCTGGTCGCGGCCTATCCGGCTACCATCGGCTCGGCCGACACGCCGTCGCCGACCGGCATCCATACCGTGTCGCGCGTCGCGCTCGACCCGAATTACACCTACAACCCCAACATCAATTTCAAGCAGGGCCAGAACGACAAGATCCTGACCATCCCGCCGGGGCCGAACGGTCCGGTGGGTTCGGTCTGGATCGCGCTGGACAAGCCGACCTACGGCATCCACGGAACGCCCGATCCCTCCAAGATCGGCAAGACCGAAAGCCATGGCTGCGTTCGCCTGACCAACTGGGACGCGCGCGAACTCGCCAAGCTGGTGTCGCCAGGCGTCACAGTGGAATTCGTCGGCGGACCATCAATCGCGGATGTCGGCGGGATCTCAACCGATGATTTTACGCAGCAATGAGCCGCGCAGTGCGGCGGCATAGATCAGCTGCACCAGCAAAATGAAGGCGATGCTCAGCAGCGGAGTGATGAGGCAAAGCGCTGCGCCGATCGCCCACAGGATCTGCGCCTTGACTATGCGCTGATAGACGGTGCGCCGCGTTTGTGCATCGATGTCCTCCATCAGCATGCCGTTCCTGTCGGCGTACCACCAGCTCGCGAACAGCGTGACGCCGAGCATCAGAAGGTTCAGCCAGTAGACGAGCGCCGCGACGCGGAATTCGAGGAAATCGGCCAGCAGGTCGGTGGAAAACGGCAACAGCGCGATGAAGGCGAGAAAGCTGAGATTGAGCGTCGCCAGTCGCC
>NZ_RZSC01000382.1:0-5624 GCF_003998155.1 Mesorhizobium sp. M1E.F.Ca.ET.063.01.1.1 | reverse complement strand
CGCTGGCGCTGTTTGCCCTGCGCGCATCGCGGCTGACGGCCGGCGGTCTCTTCCACCCGATCTCGCGCGAGGGCGCGCTGGTCCTCAACAACCTCTTCCTGACCACCGCGACAGCGACGGTGCTCGTCGGCACGCTCTATCCGCTGGTGCTCGAAGCCACCACCGGCGGCAAGATATCGGTCGGCGCGCCCTTCTTCGACCTGACCTTCGGCCCGCTGATGCTGCCGCTGCTGGCGATCGTGCCTTTCGGTCCGCTGCTTGCCTGGAAGCGCGGCGACGTGCTCGCCGCTTCCCAGCGCCTGATGGCCGCCTTCGCGCTGGCGATTGCCGCGATGCTGGTCACCGGCCTGTTCATCGACGGCGGCTCGGTCTTCGCCGCGCTCGGCGTCGGCCTCGCCGTCTGGCTGGTCGCCGGCGCGCTGACCGACCTTGCCGTCAAGTCCGGCGTCGGCTCGGTGACGCCGGCCGTCATTCTGAGGCGCTTCGCCGGCCTGCCGCGCTCGGTCTTCGGCACGGCCCTTGCCCATCTCGGGCTGGGGCTCACCTTGCTCGGCATCGTCGGCACCTTGTCCTTCGGCACCGAGAAGATCCTCACCATGCGCGCCGGCGAGACGGTGGACCTCTCCGGCCACACGCTGCGCTTCGAAGGGCTGTTCCCTCGAAAAGGCCCGAACTTCACCGAGGACCGCGGCCGCTTCCTGCTGATCTCAAATGGCAATGCCGACGGCGAGATCACGTCGGCAAAACGCTTCTATCCGGCGCGGCAGACCGTGACGACCGAGTCCGGCATCCGGACGCTGGGCCTCAGCCAGCTCTATCTGTCGCTCGGCGACGAGGGCAAGGACGGTTCCGTCGTCGTGCGCCTGTGGTGGAAACCGCTGGTGACGCTGATCTGGGGCGGCGGTCTGGTGATGATGGCTGGCGCCGCCATGTCGCTGCTCGACCGCCGCCTGCGGGTCGGCGCGCCCGCGAGGCGCCGCAAGCCGGCTGCCGCCGCAGCATCCGCGAGCGCGACATGAAAGCGAAGTTTTCGCTTGGCCTCCTGCTCCTCCTGCTGGCCCTGGTCTTCGCCGGCACGGCGCAGGCGGTGAGGCCCGACGAGGTGCTGGCCGATCCGGCGCTGGAGGCGAGGGCGCGCGCGCTGTCCGAAGGCCTGCGCTGCATGGTCTGCCAGAATCAGTCGATCGACGAATCCGACGCCGACCTAGCGCGCGACCTGCGCATCCTCGTGCGCCAGCGCCTTGTCGCCGGCGACACCGACCAGCAGGTGATGGACTACATCGTTTCGCGCTATGGCGAGTTCGTATTGTTGAAGCCGCGCTTCAGCCTGCGCAACGCGCTTTTGTGGGGCACGCCGGTGCTTCTGCTTCTGGCCGGCGGCATCTTCATCGTGATGAGCGCCCGCTCGCGCCGGCCAGCGCCGGACGGCGCTCTGAGCGCGGAGGAACAGGCGGCGCTGGACAAGCTGCTGCGCGACTGACGCACGAATTGCGGACCTCGGAGGTTGGCCGAGACTCCTGTGCCGTCGCGAGTGCTTCCGCCTAGCCTCCGAGCGCGGCATACCTCACACCTTGCCTGTGCGCTCAGCGTCCACGGCCTCGATCACCGCGTCGATTTCCGCCATCGCAGCTTCGTGAGGCACCACACGGCCCGCCTTTGCATCGGCTATCCCGCGCTTGATGCCTTCGATCATCTTGGCCTCCCAATCGACTGAGACTCGAATTCGGTTGGTATGGCCCGTGGTCATTTTTGAACCTCGTGATCCCAACGCATCCCTGCCGATCGCCAACATTACAAAATCTTCATGTACCGGAAATGGCGCCGTAATGTGCGCCGCTCTAATCCTCTTGCCCGAGGATGCTTCGCCTGAGGGCATCCCTTCGAAAGAGGATACGAAAACCCATGAATATTGCCCCCAATTCATACTCCAGCACCGGCAAGCGCCTGATGGCGGCCGTCGCGTCCCTGGCTGTCGTCGGTGCGGTCGGCGTGGGCGCGCTTGCCACCGGCACCGCCCCCGTGCTGGCCGATGCGGTGCGCGTCGAGGCCCCGCAGGTTCCGAGCTTCGCCGATGTCGTCGAGCACGTCTCGCCGGCGGTCGTCAGCGTCAAGGTCAAGGCCAAGATCCAGCCGACCGCCGATGACGGTTCCGACAATCAGGACGGCTTCGACAACCTGCCCGACAATCCGCAGCTGCGCCGCTTCTTCAAGGAGTTCCGCGGCTTCGGCGACCAGGGCGGCCAGCAGTTCGGCATGCGCCCGTTCAACCATCGCAACCACGGCAATGGCGAGCCGCGTCCGGTCGCGCAAGGCTCGGGCTTCTTCATTTCCGAGGACGGCTACCTCGTCACCAACAACCACGTCGTTTCGGAAGGCTCGGACTTCACCGTCGTCACCAATGATGGCAAGGAACTCGACGCCAAGCTGATCGGCACCGATCCGCGCACCGATCTCGCCGTGCTGAAAGTCGATGGCGGCGGCAAGTTCACCTATGTCGACTTCGCCGACGACTCCAAGATCCGCATCGGCGACTGGGTGGTGGCCGTCGGCAATCCGTTCGGCCTCGGCGGCACCGTCACCGCCGGCATCGTCTCGGCCCGCGGCCGCGACATCGGCGCCGGCCCCTACGACGACTTCATCCAGATCGACGCCTCGGTCAACCGCGGCAATTCGGGCGGCCCGACCTTCAACCTCAACGGCCAGGTGATCGGCATCAACACCGCCATCTTCTCGCCGTCGGGCGGCAGCGTCGGCATCGCCTTCGACATTCCGGCCTCGACCGCCAAGCAGGTCGTGGAAGACCTGATGAAGAACGGCTCGGTGCAGCGCGGCTGGCTCGGCGTCGAGATCCAGCCGGTCACCTCCGACATCGCCGAGTCGCTCGGCCTGAAGTCCGACAAGGGCGCGCTGGTTTCGAGTGCCCAGGACGCCGGTCCCGGCAAGAAGGCAGGCATCGTCGCCGGTGACGTCATCACCCAAGTCGATGGCAAGGATGTCGCCTCGCCGAAGGAACTCGCCCGCATGATCGGTGCTTACGCGCCGGGCAAGTCGGTCGACGTCACCGTCTGGCGCAACGGCAAGGACGAGACGGTAAAGGTCGATCTCGGCACGCTGCCCTCGAGCGACAAGCAGGCCTCGAACGAGGACAGCAGCAAGCAGTCGGCGCCCGCTGCCAAGGCCGACACGCTTGCCGATCTCGGCCTCACCGTGACCAAGTCGGAAAACGGCAAGGGCCTGGTGGTGACCGATGTCGATCCGGACAGCGATGCGGCCGACCGCGGCATCCAGCCCGGCGACGTCATCACCTCGATCAACTCGGCCGAGGTCAACACCACCGACGACGTCTCCAAGGCGATGACGGATGCCGCCAAGGCGGGCCGCAAGGCCGTGCTGATGCAGATCACCCGCGACGACTCGAACCGCTTCGTCGCGCTGCCGGTCGGCAAGGGCTGATCGCCAACGGTCAACGACTTTTCCCTGCGACGGTATCAACACCCCCGACCCGCCGCCGGGAAAACATGGGGCCGAGCACGTCAGTCAGTCACCGTGTTTCGCTCCTGGCGGCAGTGGGTTTCCCATCACCCGCTGCCGCTTTAACTTGAAGGCAAGAGCCCATGGCTGCCCCTCAATCTTCCGCTGAAATCGCGTATAACGGCTCCATGAAGATTCTCGTCATGGAAGACGATCGCGAGGCGGCGGACTATATGCAGAAAGCTTTCGCCGAGGCGGGCCATACCGCCCACGTTGCCGGCGATGGCGAGACTGGTTTCGCGCTGGCCGATGCCGGTGACTATGACGTGATGGTTGTCGACCGCATGATGCCGCGCCGCGACGGTCTTTCGGTGATCGCGGCGCTCCGCTCGCGTGGCAACACCACGCCGGTGCTGATCCTGTCGGCGCTGGGCGAGGTCGACGACCGTGTTACCGGCCTCCGCGCCGGCGGCGACGACTATCTGACAAAACCCTATGCCTTTTCCGAACTGCTCGCCCGCGTCGAGGTGCTCAACCGCCGCGCCAGCGCGCGTGAGTCCGAGACCGTCTACCGTGTCGGCGATCTCGAGCTCGACCGCCTGTCGCATTCGGTCAGGCGCGCCGGCCGCGAGATCACGCTGCAGCCGCGCGAGTTCCGCCTTCTTGAATATCTGATGCGCCATGCCGGCCAGGTGGTGACGCGCACCATGCTGCTGGAAAATGTCTGGGACTATCATTTCGATCCGCAGACCAACGTCATCGACGTTCACGTCTCGCGCCTGCGCGGCAAGATCGAAAAGGGCTTCGACAAGCCGATCCTGCACACGATCCGCGGCGCCGGCTACATGCTGAAAGGTGGCTAAAGCCGATCATGGCTCTCTCCCTGCCGGCCATCATGAAGACGACGGCGGCCCGGCTTTCGGCGCTTTACTTCCTGCTTTTCGCGCTCTGCGCCGTGCTGCTGGTCTTCTACATGACCTCGCTGTCGGCGAGCATGCTGACCGGGCAGACCAAGGATACCATCAACGACGAGGTGCTGGGCCTCGCTCGCGCCTACCAGCGCGGCGGCCTGCCGGTGCTGGTGCGCGTGGTCGAGGCGCGCTCCCGCCAGCCCGGCGCCAATCTCTACCTGATCGCCGACGCCAACGGCCAGATCCTGACCGGCAACGTGCAGAGCCTGGAGCCGGGGGTCATCGAGACCGAGGGCTGGACCACCGAACCCTTTTCCTACCAGCGCTTCGGTGAGGGCGAACTCGACCGACTGCGCGGTGGAGACCAGACCGCGCCTTCGACCGGTACAAGCGGCGCGCAATCCGAGGGCGAGAAGGGCCATAACGCCATCGCGCTGGTGCTGAGACTCCCCAACCAGATGATCATGCTGGTCGGCCGCGACCTCGGCGAGCCCGAGCGCTTCCGCGCCGTCATTCGCCGCTCGCTGATGCTGGCGCTGGGGATGATGGGCCTCGGCGGACTCTTGATCTGGTTCTTTGTCGGGCGCGCGGCGCTGAAGCGCATCGACAGCGTCTCCGACGCCAGCCGCCGCATCATGGGCGGCGACCTCAGCGGACGGCTGCCGGTGACCGGTGCCGGCGACGAGTTCGACCGCCTGTCGGAAAACCTCAACACGATGCTCGCCCGCATCGCGAGGCTGAACGAGGGGCTGAAGCAGGTCTCCGACAACATCGCCCATGACCTGAAGACGCCGCTGACCAGACTGCGCAACCGCGCTGAGGCCACACTTGCCGGCAAGCGCAAGACGACCGACTACCGTCAGGCGCTGGAGGGCACGATCGCCGAGTCAGACCAGCTCATCAAGACGTTCAACGCGATCCTGATGATCTCGCGGCTGGAGGCCGGCTATTCCTCCGAGACGACCAGTGCGGTCGACCTCGCCGCCACCGTGAGCGACGTCGTCGAGCTCTACGAGCCGGTCGCGGAGGAGGCGGGCGTTGCGTTGGAAGCCACCGTGCCGGAAGCCGTCACCATCAACGGCAACCGCGAGCTGATCGGCCAGGCGCTGTCGAACATCGTCGACAACGCGATCAAATACTCGACCGGCGCCACCGACGCGCCGAAAGTGCGCGTCGCGCTGGAGCGCGCCGGCGGCGAGGTCAAGCTCGTCGTCTCCGACAATGGCCATGGCATCCCCGACG
>NZ_RZSC01000381.1:0-5629 GCF_003998155.1 Mesorhizobium sp. M1E.F.Ca.ET.063.01.1.1 | reverse complement strand
GTGCCGAAGCTGGTGGGGGAGGGGCTGGACATCTATCCCGGGCGCCTGCCGCTGGCCGAGGCCGTCGGACGCATAGAGGCCGTCTACAAGCCGTATCACGAGACGCTGAAGCGGCTGCTGACCAGAACCCATGCGAGGTTCGCCTATGCCGTGCTCATCGACTGCCATTCGATGCCGGCCAGCATCCGCGTCGGCGACAATGGCGTGCGGCCCGACTTCATCATCGGCGACCGTTTCGGCATTTCGGCAGCCGCGTCCCTCACCGAAAGGGCGATCGGCCTGCTCACCGGCATGGGCTACGCGGTCGCGCACAACAAGCCCTATGCCGGCGGTTTCATCACCGAGCATTACGGGCGGCCGGCACGTCATCTGCATGCGCTGCAGATCGAGGTCAATCGCGGGCTTTACATGAACGAGCGGACGTTCCAGAAATCGGCCGGCTTCGACGCTTTAGCCGACGACCTGACGCGCTTTTCGGCCGAACTGGTGGCGATGCCCGACCATCATTTCGTCGATCTGCCGCTTGCCGCGGAATGACAGCCGCGTTTGCGGTTCGCGGCTCAAAAAAAGACCGCATCGCTTTCACGACACGGTCGAAGTCTAGGGAGGAAACGCCCAAGGAGGGCATGGACAGGATAAGCTGTCCGAGAACAAAACTATTGTGCGATGCACAAATGTCAATCGACTTCGGGCTTTTTTAATTCAATATGATGTGCAAATTCCATTTCGACGGCCAAGGTGTGACATTCGGGCAACAAATGCGCGACGCCTGACCGGCTTTGCGTCTCTGGTCCGAGCAGAAAACAGCGGCTGCCGACAGCTGCCGTCATGGGGAGAGTGAGTTGGATATCAGCATCGATTTCATGCGGCGCATCGCACGTGCGGCCGCCGCCGAGACCCTGCCGCGCTTCCGCAGCCAGGGCGCGGTGGCCAACAAGCAGGCGGAAAGCTTCGACCCGGTGACGGAGGCCGACCGCGAGGCCGAGCGGGCGATCAGGGCGCTGATATCGGCGGAATACCCCGATCACGGCATTCTCGGCGAGGAGCATGGCAGCGAGAATATGTCGAGCCGGCATGTCTGGGTCATCGACCCGATCGACGGCACACGCGCCTTCATCTCCGGGCTGCCGGTGTGGGGAACGCTGGTCGGGCTGACCGTCGACGGCAACGCCGTCGCGGGCCTCATGTCGCAACCCTTCACCGGTGAGCTGTTCTATGCCAACGCGTCCGGCTCGCATTACGAAGGTCCGGGCGGCCCGCGCAAGCTTGCGACCCGCAAGACGACGGAGCTCGCCAAGGCGACGCTGTTCACCACCACGCCGGCACTCTACAAGGGCGAGGCGCGCAATCGCTACGATCGGTTCGAGAAGCAGGTGCAACTGGCCCGCTACGGCACCGACTGCTATGCCTTTGCCATGGTGGCCGCGGGAAACGTCGACATCGTCGCCGATCCAGGCCTGAAGCCTTATGACATCGTGGCGTTGATTCCGATCATCGAGAAGGCAGGCGGCGTCGTCACCACCTTCGAGGGCGGACCGGCGGAGAAGGGCGGCGACATACTGGCGGCAGCGACGCCCGAACTGCACGCGGCAGCGATGGCGGCGCTGCGCGGCTGAGCTGCTCTCAGCCGTCGGCGGCCTGGGCGCCTGTGAGACGCAGGCCCCACAGGATGAGAGCGAAAGAGATCAGGCCGGTCGGCGCGGACGAATACGCCACGATCTTGATCACGGCTTCCTGAAGGGCGCTCCCGTGGAAAGTTCCGGCCGCCAACGGCATTGTCTCGTTGCCGGCTCCCCAGGCGCTGGCGATTATGTAGGCCGCCAGGATCGCCAAGGCCGAATAGATCAGCAGCCAGAACGCAACCCGCGACATCGCCGCGCCGAGATTGAGCCTTGGCCATGCCAGCCCCAGCGCCAAAAGGAGAACGCCCTGCAGGCCGCTTAGCGTGTGCGCGGACAGTCCGAGCCGCGGTGCGGCGAGATACGGTATTGCGAAGCCTTCGAATGACGAAAACAGCAGCAGGGCGACACCGATCTGCAGCAGGTGATGCCCCTGACGCGACAGCGTGTTCGATGCGTTCATGGCCGTTTCTCCCGATCTCTGACTGGCCCTGTGAGCTCTTAGGGCAGCAATTAGCGTTCGACGCCTGAACGGGAATAAGGGGTCGAACTGCGCCCGGACATGGTGGGGGGAGCCGGGCCAGCCGGATCGTGACGTTCGCGCCAGTCGGGGGCCGGCGCTCATTACCAGCGTGCCGGCAAAGCGGTCAAACAGCGTCGCCGGTTCCCGGAACGAAAGCGTCGAAGGCCGCAAGCAACTGCTCGCGGAAAAGATCCTTTTCCTGCAGGATCTCGTGATGCGCGCCGTCGATCATCAACAGCGACCCGACGCGCAACCGCCTGGCATAGGCTTCCACAGCCTTGGTCGAGACGACCTGGTCGGCGCCGGCGGCGACGATCAGCATCGGCACCTGGATCCTGGCCATGAAATCCGGATCGCTGACCGCCTCGGAGGCCTCGGCGGCGGCCTTCAGCCAGCGGATGGTCGGCCCGCCGAGCGCGAGCTGGGGCCAAGCCTTGTAGATGTCGGTGTTGCGCCGATAGCGCTCGGGGTCCGAGGTCACCTTGTTGGTTTCGAAGGGCGTCGGCAATTTCGGGCGCGGTCCCCAGGCGGCATAAAGCCTGCCGAGGCCCAGCGCGCAAAACACAGCGCAGACGCGTCGGACCGTGGAGATCGAAACCGGCGAGTCGGGTACAGCCAGGAAGGGTGCGATCAGCACCATGCGCCGTACCCGGTTGACCATTGAGGGCGAAGCAAGCAGTGCAATCACCGCCCCGGTCGAGTGGGCCAGGATGTAGTAGGGACCGCGGCAATCCGGCAGCACGATTTCCTCGAAAAATTGCTCGAGATCGCTTGTGTAGTCGCGGAAGCTGCGGACATAGCCACGCTGCCGGTCGCGCAGCAGGCGGCTGGAATCGCCCTGGCCGCGCCAGTCAAGGACGGCGACGCCGAAGCCGCGGTCGGCGAGGTTGCGGATGGTCTCGAAATATTTTTCGATGCACTCGTTGCGGCCGGTAAGCAGCACCACCGTGCCCTGCAGCGGGCGGGCGACCGCGCCGAAGACGCCATAGCGGATCTTCTTGCCGTCGCGGGTGGTGAAAAAGCCGCCGCCGGCATTTTCGGGCTGCGGATTGCCCTCGGTCTGGTGGAAAAGGTCCGTCATTCGGCGCTACGTTGATTGTTCTTTGCCCGAACGGGCCAGGCGTTGCCATGGTGATAGACGGCCATGGGCCAAAAGCAAAGGCGTTGCGGGGATCTGCGCTACCTGCCGTGAACCGAAACGGGAAGGCCGGAAGTGCCTGCGGCGCACTTCCGGCCTCTGTCGATCCGGGAGGAAGGGACGTTGCACCCGGTTCGGCCTCGTCGCGGCGCGCTCTCGGGGAGGGGCCGCTTGTCCGTCATCTTGGCCAAAGCTTAGCGTCGCGTGGCTGAACGGATGCCGAAGCTGCGGTTCATCTGGCGTTCATCGGGCGGAAAAATCGAACGGAAACTTGATCGCGCGAAGTTCTTGAAATGGCCTTTTGCGGTTCCCAAATTGAGGTTGCGGCCGCCAATGTCGGGGTCGCTGGCTCACCCGGACCGCCTTTCGAGGGTTTCGCACCGGGCCATACGCAAACCATGTTGCTCAACAGGAGAACACATCATGCGTCACGTTGATTTTTCCCCGCTTTATCGTTCGACCGTCGGCTTCGACCGGCTGTTCACCATGCTCGACTCGCTCGGCCAGCCCGAGAGCGCGCAGACCTATCCGCCCTATAACATCGAGCGCACCGGCGAGAACGCTTACCGCATCTCGATGGCGGTTGCCGGCTTCTCGGAAGACGAGATTTCGATCGAGGCGCACCGCAACGTGCTGACCGTCAAGGGCGAGCGCAAGGAAGAGGGCAATGGCGAGGGTTCCGAGCTGCTCTATCGCGGCATTGCCTCGCGGGCCTTCGAGCGCCGCTTCCAGCTCGCCGACCACGTCGAGGTCGAGGGCGCCACGCTGAAGAACGGCCTGCTCTTCGTCGACCTCAAGCGCAACATCCCCGAGGAGCTCAAGCCGCGCAAGATCGCGATCTCCTCGTCTTCGGACAAGGCCAAGCAGATCGAGGCCAAGGCCGCCGCGTAAGGCGCGCGCTCCATCCGTAAGATACGTCTCCCTCCCGAGACGGAAGCGGCGCCGAAGGGCGCCGCTTTTTTGTCGGCTATTCAACCAGCAAGTGACCCAGCCGGTCGATCTCTTCCGCCGTGGTCGCGAAGCTCGCGACGAAGCGATAGATCGCTTCGTTGTCGCCGAGATGGCCGTCAAACCCCTGCGGCACGCCCCATTCATAGAACTTGGCGCCGGCGGCCTGCAGCTTCTCGGCAACCGCGCGGTCGAGGATCGCGAACACTTCGTTGGCTTGCGGCAGCCAGGCGAGCCTGCCTGTTGGCGCATCCTCGATCGTTTCTGCCAAGTGAGCGGCCATCGCATTGGCATGGCGCGCCATCCTCAGCCACAAATCGTCGGTGAAATAGGCTTCGAACTGAGCCGAGATGAAGCGCGCCTTGGAAAAGGTCTGCCCGGCGCGCTGGCGAAGAAGGCGCAGATCGCGGCCGACTTCCGGGTTGAAGATCACCACCGCATCGGCCATCCAGCAGCCGTTCTTGGTGCCGCCGAAGGAGATGAGGTCGACGCCGCTCTTCCAGGTCATCTGCGCCGGCGTGACGTCGGTCGCGGCAATCGCGTTGGCGAAGCGCGCTCCGTCCATGTGCAGCGGCAGTTTATGGTGGCGGCTGACCTCGGCGATCGCCTTGACGTCGTCGACGGTGTAGACCGTGCCCACTTCGGTCGCCTGGGTGATCGTCACAGACATCGGCTGGCCGGCGGGAGCGAGATCCTGCGAATAGCGTTTTATGGCCTTGTCCAGAGCCTGGGGGTTCATGCGCCCCAACGGCCCCGGAACCGGCGCCATGCGCGCGCCGCCGGTGTAGAAACCCATCGCGCCGAATTCATCGACATTCATATGCGCTTCGGAGTGGCAAAGCGCGATGCCGCCGATACGGTTCAACGCCGCCATCGAAAGCGCGTTGGCTGCCGTGCCGGTCGCTACGAAGAACACCTGAACGTCCCGTTCGAAGATATCGCTGAAGCGGCGGTAGACCGCGCGATCGAGATCGCCGTCGCCATAGGCTGTCGCAATGCCGGCAGCGTGCCGTGAAAGGTTGGCCGAAATGTCGGGATGGACGCCCGCCCAGTTGTCGGATGCAAAGAACATCGAGAGGTCCGTATGGTGATTGGCAAAACGGGCGCGACTTGACTGCTTTGGCGCCGGAAGCGCAAGGGCCAGTCCTTGGCAAAGCGGTGAAGCCAGCCGGCGTCCCATATGACTGCGATCAAAGGTTGCGGTTCTTGACCTTGTCGCGAAATTTTGTGTCGCGGCACGCCCAAGTTTTTTGTGAATCGGTCTTGTGCAGGGTCCCGATTTCTGCCATAAAAAATTTAGGACAGTAGTGCTGTCTTATTTTGTCGCACAAAACAGGCTGGACTGGCGTATCATTCATGCCATTCCGGCCATTGTTGCGAGCGGCGGGTAGACGGCTCCCC
>NZ_RZSC01000380.1:0-5648 GCF_003998155.1 Mesorhizobium sp. M1E.F.Ca.ET.063.01.1.1 | reverse complement strand
AGACCACGCCGCCGCCGGCGAAGCCGATCGTGACGCTGGCCTCCGCGACGCCCGGCGACAAGCCGGTGCAGCTCGCTTCCCTCGGCGACGACAGCGGCAGCCACATCACCGGCGCCGACGCCCTGCCCGGCGTGCGCCAGACGGCGCTGTTCGAGATCAAGCGCAAGTCCGGCATCGACGACGAGAGCGACGTCGACCTCAACGAGGACGAAGGCGGCGGCTCCTACCAGGTGGCGTCCGCCGCCGGTATGGCGAGGCTCGCGCCCAACGGTCTGTTGAAGCAGAACGAAAGCGTCGACGTTGCGTGCCTCAAGCCCTCGCTGGTGCGGGTGCTGAAGACGATCGAGGGCCATTTCGGCCGCAAGATGGTCGTCACCTCCGGCTATCGCGACCCGTCCCGCAACCGCCGCGCCAACGGCGCCAAGAACTCGCTGCACATGTACTGCGCCGCCGCCGACATCCAGGTGCCAGGCGTCTCCAGGTGGGAGCTGGCGAGCTATGTCCGCTCGATGCCCGGCCGCGGCGGTGTCGGCACCTATTGCCACACCGAATCGATCCACGTCGACGTCGGCCCCGAACGCGACTGGAACTGGCGCTGCCGCCGCCGCGGCGGCGGTGGCGACGGCTGAGCCTCCCCAACCTCGTCATCCTTGGCGTAGCGACGCAAGCGGTGCGGGGACCCAAGCATCCATGCCGTGGCCCATGGGCGCAAGGGCAGTGCAGAAGATCCGAAACGCTGGCGGGACAGTACCCCCCTCTGTCCTGCCGGACATCTCCCCCGCAAGGGGGGAGATTGGCAGTTTCGTCGGCGGTGCTCTTCCTCCAAAGTAGGCGATTGGCGAAAGCGGCGGTAACGTCCAATCTCCCCCCTTGCGGGGGAGATGTCCGGCAGAGACAGAGGGGGGTGTGAAGGAACGCGACGCCACAATAGCTGGCCAAAACCGCCCTTTTTCCCACCCTTGAAAAAAGTTGTCGCATGTGGCTGCAGATGGGTTGCCGGTTGCGAACAACGCAATTATAAGCCGCTTCGTCTGAGCGCGCCCATCGTCTAGCGGTTAGGACACCGCCCTTTCACGGCGGTAACAGGGGTTCGATTCCCCTTGGGCGTACCAGCTTTTTCAATAAGTTAGTTTCTGGTCGGCGTTTCAGTCCTGATGAGGGACCCGAAATGCAGTTTGTCATCTCGCCGATTCACCAAGCCGCGCCCAAAGGCGGACCCGTAAAGGTCAGACCGAAACGCGCTCCGATAGCGGCGATCTGATCCATGTCATCGGGGATGCGGCACTTGTGTGTCGCCATCTCCGCGAAGAAGCCCTCGAAGCCGCCGGGTGTCATGACGGTGAGCATTCTGGCGGGGCGATCGTCGAGCACCCGGAATGCGTGCTCGGTTCCGCGCGGAACGTGGACGACGCTGCCCGGACCGACAATACACGTTTGCCCGTTCATCCAGAACTCCACCTCGCCGGACTGGATGTAGAAGGTTTCGTCCTCTTCGTCGTGGATATGGCGCGGAGGACCATATCCCGGCTGGCTCAGGCTTTCGAATATTCCGAGCCGCGAGACCGTCTGCTCCGCGGTCAGGCAGATCCTATAGGTCGTGCCGAGCCATTGGACATTGTAAGGTACCGAAGCAGCGGCCATCGAAAACTCCCACGATCCGACGTCATTTCCGATGAAGGAGACTGCCAGAAT
Organism: Mesorhizobium sp. M1E.F.Ca.ET.063.01.1.1; assembly: GCF_003998155.1. Classification (NCBI taxonomy): domain Bacteria; kingdom Pseudomonadati; phylum Pseudomonadota; class Alphaproteobacteria; order Hyphomicrobiales; family Phyllobacteriaceae; genus Mesorhizobium; species Mesorhizobium sp. M1E.F.Ca.ET.063.01.1.1. The sequence continues at coordinate 3,956 of NZ_RZSC01000380.1, read as the reverse complement.
CGATTTCATAATTGAAATCGATAGTCATTATAAAATATATTCGAGCGATGAATTTATCGAACTTCGATCTCAATCTTCTGCGGGTGCTCGACGCGCTTTTGCGCGAGCAATCGACCGTAAAGGCCGGAGAACGCATCGGACTGTCGCAACCAGCGGTCTCAGCCGGCCTGGGACGGCTTCGGCAGTCGCTGGGCGACCCGCTGTTCGTGCGCGAAGGGCAGCGCATCGTGCCGACGCAATACGCCCGCAACCTCGAACTTCCGCTTCGTCGCATCCTCGATGAACTGTCGGCGCTGCTTGCCGAGCCTGGCAGCTTCAATCCGGCCGACGCCGAGCAAAGTTTCAAGATCGCAGGTTCGGATTTTTTTGCCGAAATGCTGATGCCTCCGTTGGCCAATGCAATTTCCCAGCTTGCTCCAAGAATACAGGTCCAACTGGTGGACCTGGTGCCCAACGACTATGTCGGCACGCTCGAAAAGCATGGCATCGACCTTGCCCTTGTTCCCAAGACCGATTTCCCGGCCTGGATCGACTATCTTCCTGCCTTCCGGTCGACGTTCGTGACGATTGCCCGCGCCGGGCATCCAAGGCTCGAACGGGCGAAGGTGAAGCCGGGAGATGTCGTTCCGATCGACCTGTTCTGCGACCTCGGCCATGTCGTCTTCTCGCCCGAGGGCAAACTCAAGGCCATGGGCGATGCCGCGCTGGCCCGGATGGGGCGCGAACGGCGGGTGGCCATGACCCTGCCGGTGTTCGGCGGCGTCTGTAACGCGGTGGCGGGAAGCGATCTGGTCGCGCTCGTACCGGAACAACTCGCGCGCAAGGTGGCGTCCCGCTTGAGGCTGGAGATCTACATTCCGCCCATGCCGATCAATCCTGCCCTCGTCTGCATCGTCTGGCACAAACGCAATACAACCGATCCTACGCACCGCTGGCTGCGGGAAGTGGTGCTGAAGCTGCTCTCGCAACTGAATGCCAGTGAAACCGATAGCAGCGCCCATGAACCCCACGTGAGTGGAGAGCCGATGTCAGTGCCTGCTTGTGAGCTCAAGGGAAAGGGATAAGGCAGTCAAAAAACCGCCTTTGCCCGATAGTGCAAGAGTGGTTGAGGAAGCAGGCGCACATATCGACTAGCAGCCTCCGACCGCCTAAACCGTCCCAAACACCACTGTCTGCACCAACCCTCCCCCCGTGCGGTTCTCCAGCCGGATCGACCCGCCATACCGCTCGATGATCTCCTTCGCGATCGCCAAGCCCAATCCCGCGCCCGGGATGAACTGCGTGCGCGCCGGGTCTACCCGGAAGAACGGCTCGAACGCCTTGTTCAACAGGTCCGGCGGAATGCCGGGTCCGCGGTCGGCGATGGTCAGCACCGCACGGCCGCCCTGCCCGGACAGCGAAACGCTGCAGCTTTTGCCATGCGTGGCGGCGTTGACGATCAGGTTGCGCAGCGCGCGGCGCAGGCCGAGCGCGCCGGCCTTGACCGAGACATGATCGAGATGGTCGATCGTCACGGCGTGGCCGAGCGCCGTCATCTCGGTCTCGATGTCGCGGACCAGCCTGTCCAGTTCCACCGCCTCGACCGCGTCCTGGTTGACCTCCTCGCGCACCAGCCGGATGGCACTGTCGGCGATGCGGTCGAGTTCGTCGAGATCGCTCAGCCATTTCTCGCGGTCCTCGTCGAGGAATTCGGCCCTCAGCCGCATTCGGGTCATCGGCGTCCTGAGATCATGGCCGGCGGCCGCGACCAGGCGCATGCGGCTTTCCATCGCCGCCTGGAGCCGCGCGGAGAGCTGGTTGAGCGCATGCGCGGTGGCCCTGACTTCGGCCGACCCCTTTTCCGGAACCGTCGTCAGCACGCCGTCGGAACCGATCTTGCTGACAGCGGCCTCTAGCATTTCGAGCGGCCGCACCAGGACGCCGGTGAAATAGATCGACACCGGCGTGGCGCCGAGCACGATCAGCACCATCCAGCCCGCCAACCCGTCCCAGACGTCGCGCGGCGGGCCGAAATCGGGAACGTCGACGATCATCCAGCGATGGTCGGGCAGCGCGACCGAAGCGACCATGCCAGGTCTACCGGCATTGCGGCTGACGACCGCGGAGACGCCGACACCGTCATTCTGAAGAATCTCGTTCAGCACCCGTGTGTGCTTCCGGTCCTCAAAACCATTCGCCGGGCGGTCGCTCACGGTGACGGGCGCATCGCCGGCCTGTCGTACATGGCCCGGAACCAGCTGCACCATGTACTGGATCTGGTGGGCGAGCGGGCCCATGATCAGTTCGGGCGACGGCCCGCCGAGCACCTTGACCGCGACGAACGTGGCGAGGCCGACCACGCCCAGGATCGAAACGACAAGCAGGATGATCAGCCGGCGGCGCAGCGAAGTCATGCCTCAGTCTCCGCCGTTTCGACGCGGGCGGTCAGCTGATAGCCGCCATTGCGCACGGTCTTGAACAGCGGGTCCTCGCCGGCATCGGCAAATTTCCGCCGCAGCCGGCTCATCAGCACGTCGACGGAGCGATCGAGCGGATCGCGCTCGCGCCCCTGGGTCAGGTCGAGCAACTGGTCGCGCGACAGGAGTCGCCCCGGCCGGTCGAGGAAGACCTGCAGCAGGTCGAACTCGGCCCCGGTGAGGTCGATCGTCGAGCCGCCGGCATCGATCACCTTGCGCGTGTCGGGCTCCAGCCGGTAGCCGGCGAAATGGTAGACGCGAACCTTGGGCGGCGCGGCCTCTTCCGGCGCGGAGCGCCTCAGCACGGCGCGGATGCGCGCCGAGAGCTCGCGCGGATTGAACGGCTTGCCGAGATAGTCGTCGGCGCCGAGCTCCAGCCCGATGATGCGGTCGACATCCTCCTTCAGCGCGGTGAGCAGGATGACCGGAATATGCGGTTTGCGGTCACGCAAGCTCCGGCAGATGTCGAGCCCGGACCCGTCCGGCAGCATGACGTCGAGCACGATCAGGTCGAACTGGCCGGTGCCGAGCTTCTGCTCGCACTCGCGCCGGTCCGCCGCCACGGAGACCCTGAATCCCTGCCCGTCGAGATAGCGGCCGAGCAGCGTCCTGATCTCGCGATCGTCGTCGACGACGAGGATATGGGATTGTGCCTGCATGTCTGCCCGATTTGCCTTTTCGCCCCCGATAATAGGGAGTGGGGATTATAAGGAGTGCCGCCGCCGAGCGGCATGGAAAATTGCAACCGAATGTTTCTGTGGTGGCGCCGGAAACATTGGGAAACAAATCTCCTTTTTGCGGAAACCTTCGGCAACGCGCCGAAGCAAAGCGGCAAAAGACGCTTCCTATCCTCCTGCCATCGCAAGCATGAAGGAAAGGATTACGTCATGCGAAGCAGACTTTTGGCGCTCGGCCTGTTCTCGGTCGCGGCCATCCATCCCGTGCTGGCCGCCCAACCCGACCCTGGCGCACCGGGCGACCAACCGCCGGCAATCGGCCGGCAGGACGACGCGAATCCTGGCCCGATGCCCTGGCCCGGCCCGCATGGGCCGATGCGACACGGACCGCAGGGGCCGGAGGGCTTCCGCATGGGGCCGCCGCCGCCGGAAATGCTCGCCGCCCGGCTTTCGGCGCTCGAGACCCGCATCGGTATCCGCTCCGAACAGCTCGATGCCTGGCGCGACTACACCAGCGCGCTGCAGGCGGTGCTGGCGCCGCCGCGCTTCGACCACGGCTCCGGCGCTCCCGGCGGCCCTGAGGCAGGCGGACCGGCTGCTCCCGGCGCCCCCGACCAGGCGCAGCGCGATCCCTTCGCCTTCCAGGAGCGGCTAGCCGACGAGGTGACCAAACGCGCGGCCGCGGCCGCGAAGCTGAAGGACGCGATCGCCGCGCTGCGCGGCAAGCTGACGCCCGAACAGCTCGAAATCCTCGCTTCGGCGGATCGGCCGCACGGCCCGCCCCCCGGTCCATGGAGCGATCCGCCGGACGATGCAGCCGGCC
>NZ_RZSC01000037.1:0-19455 GCF_003998155.1 Mesorhizobium sp. M1E.F.Ca.ET.063.01.1.1 | reverse complement strand
CCCATGCGGTGCAATATCCGGTCGGCGCGCTCACTCACACGCCGCACGGGCTGGGCGTCGCGACGATGCTCCCCTACGTGATGGGCTACAACCTGCCCGCCGCAACGCCGGAGATCGCCGAAATCGGCACTGCCCTTGGCCTGCCGCGCCAGGACCGCAACGCCGATCAGCTGGCGGACGCCACGATCAGGGAAGTTGCGCGACTGTTCAACGCCATCGGCATAACCCGGACGCTGGCCGACCTCGGCCTTCCCGAGGACAGGATCGACTGGACGGCGGAACAGGCGCTCGGCATCGACAGGCTGATCAAGAACAATCCCCGCCCTTTCGACCTGCCAGCGATGCAGCGCTTGGTCAGGGCAGCCTATGGCGGCGACATGTCGGCCGCGATGATGAGGGATGGAGCCCGATTCCAATGAACATTTCCCTGGAGCTTTTTGAGCAGGATTCCGACATGTCCGACTACACTCCATTTTCGCATGGGCTCTACATTGGCGGGCAATGGCCCCCCTCGTCCAACGGCCGCGTCATCGAAGTGGTCGACCCATCGACGGAGGCCGTGATCGCGGCGGTTCCCGATGCCACGCTGGCCGACGCTGCTGCCGCCGTTGATGCGGCCGCGGAGGCAGCTGCAAGCTGGCGCGAAACCCCGCCGCGCCGGCGGTCCGAGATCCTGAGGCGCTGCTTCGAGCTGATGACCGAACGTGCCGAGACCTTGGCCGCGCTGATTTCCCTGGAGAACGGCAAGGCTTTGCGCGACGCGCGCGGCGAAGTCGCCTATGCGGCCGAGTTCTTCCGCTGGAACGCGGAGGAAGCGGTGCGCATCAGCGGCGAGTTCGGCCTCGCGCCGTCTGGCGCAAACCGGATCGTGGTCGACTACCAGCCCATCGGCATCTGCGTGCTGATAACGCCGTGGAATTTCCCGGCGGCGATGGCGACACGCAAAATCGCGCCGGCGCTTGCAGCCGGCTGCACCGTCATCCTGAAGCCCGCCAGCGAGACACCGCTGACCGCCTATGCACTTGCAGCTCTATACGAAGAGGCAGGTGTGCCGCCTGGCGTCGTCAACGTCATCACGACCTCGAACCCCGGCCCGGTGACGGCGGCCATGCTGGCCGATGCGCGGGTGCGCAAGCTGTCCTTCACGGGCTCGACCGGAATCGGCCGCGTGCTTCTGGCCGAGGCGGCGAAACACGTCATCTCCTGTTCGATGGAGCTTGGCGGCAACGCTCCGTTCATCGTCTTCGACGACGCCGATCTGGAGGCAGCCCTCGACGGCGCGATGATCGCCAAGATGCGCAACGCCGGCGAGGCCTGTACGGCGGCCAATCGGCTCTACGTCCAGGCGGGCATCCATGATGCGTTCGCGGAAGGCCTGCGCAAACGCATGGCGGCGCTCGCCGTCGGCCCGGGCACGGACTCAGAAACCGAATGCGGGCCGATGATCACCAGGAAGGCCGTGGACAAGATCGATCGGCTCGTTCAGGACGCGGTCGCTCGCGGCGCGAAGGTTCTGTGCGGCGGCGCGATCGCTGAAGGCAGGGGATTTTTCTATCCACCCACGGTGCTGAGCGACGTGCCGGCCGACGCCGTCATGGCTCACGAGGAGATATTCGGTCCCGTGGCACCGGTGAGCCGCTTCGAAGATGAGGCGGAGGTCATCGCAAAGGCGAACGACACCGAATACGGCCTTGCCGCCTACATCTACACGCGCGACCTTGCAAAGGGCATGCGCGTGGCATCGAAGATCGAGTCCGGCATGATCGCGCTCAATCGCGGCCTGATGTCGGACCCCGCCGCGCCCTTCGGCGGCGTCAAGCAGAGCGGGCTCGGGCGTGAGGGCGGCCAGAAGCACGGCATAGCCGAGTTCATGGAGGCGAAATACATCGCCGTGACGATGTGAGCAGACAGATGGCGAAAGATCCATTCCGTATTCGCGATCACGTCCCCGAGTTCGACGACATCGTCGCCGAGATCGTCCGCAGAAGCGCGGAGACCAGGGCGAAAGTTCCGATGGCCGCCGACCTCGCTTACGGACCCGACCCGAGGGAAACCGTCGATCTGTTTTTCCCGCAGGGCAAACGCGATCGCCTGCCGGTGCACATCTTCATCCACGGCGGCTACTGGCGCATGTTTTCCAAGCGCGACTATTCCTACGTCGCGGACACTGTTACCAACGCGGGGGCGATTGCCGTCATCGTAGGCTACGCACTGATGCCGACCGTGAGAATGGCGACGATCGTCGATCAGGTACGCCGCGCGAGGCAATGGATACATGACCACATCGCGAGCTACGGCGGCGATCCTGATCAACTGACGGTAAGTGGCCATTCCGCTGGCGCTCATCTCGCGACGATGCTTTTCGGCGGGGACGGCCGGCCATCAGGCATCAAAGGCGCGCTGCTGCTGGGGGGTATTTACGATCTAAGGCCGTCGCAGGAGTCGTTTCTCGCTGCTGAGATCGCGATCACCGACGACGAGGTCGAGCGGTTCTCCCCGATAAATCATCGCTTCGATCCTTCAGTGCGCGTCGAGCTATCCGTTGGAGCTGATGAAACGCCGCCGTTCCACAACCAGGCCGCCACGCTTGCGGAGCGTTTCGAACGGCAAGGGCTTGCCGTCTCGCGCACGAGCCTTGCAGCGGCAAATCACATGAGCAGCGTCCGCGACCTTGGCTTGGCTGGCACACCGGCCGCTGCATTGTTGGCTCGTCTGTTGACCGTGTGAAAGGCCACAAAGGCCGGCTCGCCCAATTCAGCTCTTCAAGTCCGAACTCACGTGACGCCAAACATATCCGGTGTACTGCGGGCAACACTCACATCTTGAGAGGTCAGACGAATCGGCTGCCAGGCATTGTACCGGCGAGATCAACTCTGCTTGGCGCATCCTTGCGGCCGGCTGCCGTCAGCGGCAGCCGAATTTCAATGATGGTGCCGCCCTCGGGTTCGGAACGGGCCAATGCATCGCCGCCGTGAGCCCGGGCGATCCCACGAACGACGGAGAGGCCCAACCCGGTGCTTTTCCGCAAGCGGTACCGACTCCTTTCTGGCCGCATAAGGCTTCTGGCTTTACGGCTGGCGATTTCCTAGCGCCTCTCAATCACTGCCCCATAAACCTATCAGCATCTTAAGGAATCGCTCTGCCGCAGGCGACAAGGTGCCGCCGCGACGGCGAACCACGCCGATCGTGCGTGATATCTCGGGATTGCGGATTGGGCGGGTGATCAGAAACGGATGGTCTTCTCCCGGGGTTGCCATTCGTGGCAGAACGGAAATCCCGAGGCCTGCCTCCACCAACCCAAGGGAGGTGGACAGATGGGTTACCTCGTAGAACCAGCGAAGCTTGATGTTCGATTTTGCCAGCGCCGCGTCGAGCAGCGTTCTGTTGCCGCTTGATCGATGAACCGTGATCAGATGATAGGGCTCTAGTTCCGCCCAGCCGACCGATGGTTTGGCAGCCAGAGGGTGATCCTTGCGCGCTGCAAGCACAAATGGGTCTTCCGCGAGCCGATCAAAGGTCAGGTCCGGATCCGAGGTGCCCATGATGTTTATGCCGAACTCCACCTCACCGCGCGCCACGGCTTGAAGACCGTCGGTCGCCGGCAAGTCGAGGATGCGAAAGCGGATGTTCGGGTACTCCTCATTGAACTGCCGGATGGCGGTCGGCAGGAAGTAGAATGCCGCAGTGGGGAGGCACGCGATCGTCACCAATCCACCTCGGTTGGTTCCAACGTCACGAACAGCAAACAGAGAGCCGTCAAACTCCTCCAGCATGCGTCGCACGAGCGGCACGAGTTCTGTACCGAGAGCCGTCGCGGATACGTGCCGGGTTGTCCGTTCCAAAATGGGTGCTCCGATAGCCTGCTCCAGTTTTTGAATGCGGCGGCTCAACGCGGGCTGTGACAGATGCAGAGCTTCGGCCGCGCGATGAAAGCTCTCCAACTCTACGACGCTCAGGAAGGCTCGAAGGTCAAGGATCTCGCAATTAATGCTCATGTTGCATCAATCCTCCGATTCTTAGCATTTCACAAAATAAATGTGTTTTCCAATAATTGGATCAAAGAGCGCCGATTGATACGGCGATGACATAATTCTGATGCAAGCACAAGCGATGAATGACCTGTTGGCGATCCCTTGCGTTCTGATGAGAGGCGGCACCTCAAAAGGTCCGTTCTTCCTGGCAAACGATCTTCCTGCGGACGCCATCGAGCGGGACAAGATCCTCCTGTCCGTTATGGGCTCGGGTCATCCGTTGCAGATAGACGGCATCGGTGGCGGCAATCCGGTCACGAGCAAGGTGGCCATCGTCGGGCCTGCCAGCATTCCAGGCGCCGACGTGGATTATCTGTTTGCCCAGGTGCGGGTCGACCAGCAGATTGTCGACACCTCCCCGAACTGCGGCAACATGCTGGCTGCGGTCGGCCCGTTTGCCATTGAAGCTGGACTTGTCCCGGTTCGTGGAGAAACGACGCTCGTCCGGATCCATAACGTCAACACCAGCAAGCTGATCGAGGCCGAAGTTCCCACTCCAAACGGCAGCGTCTCCTATCTCGGTGAAGCTGCCATTGACGGCGTGCCCGGCCGTGGAGCGCCGATCGCATTGACCTTCGTGGACGCGGCGGGAGCTCGTACCGGACGGCTTTTTCCCACCGGCAAGCCGGTAGACTTGATCGATGGTGTGGCTGTCACCTGCATCGACTGCGCAATGCCGATGATGTTGATCGAGGCAGACTCGGTCGGCGCAACCGGCTTCGAATCCGCGGCTGAACTCAATGCTGATAGGGAATTGCTGGGACGGCTGGAGAAGCTTCGCATCGCTGCCGGCGAACGGATGGGCCTTGGGGATGTAAGCAATCAGGTAACGCCGAAGCCGGTGCTGATTTCCCGGCCAAAGTCGGGAGGCGACATCAGCGTGCGGTATTTCATGCCGCATCAATGTCACCCGTCGCTCGCAACCACGGGCGCCGTGGGGATCGCCACGGCCTGTATCAGCCAGGATACTGTTGCTTCGCTTCTGATCGGCAGGCGGATCCCTCCAGTCGTGCTTTCCATAGAGCACCCAAGCGGCCACCTGGACGTCAAGCTGTATGAAAGGGACGGCAAAGTCGTCGCCGGAATCCTTCGCACCGCCCGCCGGCTGTTCGAAGGACATGTATTTGCAAAACCTGTCCCGCAACTGGGTTGCGCGGCATAATAACCGTGGCCGCCAGGAGGGCGCCACCAACAGGAGGAGAATATCATGCGCAAGCTCATGCTCGCCCTCGCGGCAACCGTCGTGTTTGCCGGTTCCGCATTCGCGGATCCGGTCCGCATCAGCGTCGGCTCTTACAATCTCAACAATCTTCCCTTTCCGGTCGCCCAGGGGCTTGGCCTTTATGAAAAGGAAGGCCTGGAGGTGACCGTCGAGAACTTCGCATCGGGCGGGTCGAAGACGCTTCAGGCCCTTGTCGCCGGCTCGACGGATATCGCCGTAGGCTTCTACGACCATACGATCCAGATGCAGGCGCAAAAGAAGGCTGTCGTGGCGTTCGTGCAGCTCGCCCGCAATTCCGGGCTCGTGTTGGCTGGCGGCAAGAACAGCACTTTCGACCCGGCAAAACCGGAAACGATCAAAGGCGCAAAAATTGGGATCACCTCGCCAGGCTCGTCTTCCGATTTCTTCGTCCGCTATTACCTGCAGCGCAACGGCTTGTCCGCGAACGACGTCTCGCTGATCGGCGTGGGCTCCGGGTCTGCCGCCGTCGCGGCCCTTGAACAGGGCAAGGTCGACCTCCTCGTCAACTACGACCCGGCGGCAACCTTTATAGCGGCCAAGGGCGTCGGCAAGATCCTGATCGACGGTCGCAGCGACGAGGGAGCCAAGGCGATCTATGGCGGGATTTACCCAACCTCCGTCCTCTATGCCACACAGAGCTATATCGAGAAAAATCCGGAGACCGTCCAGAAGGTCACGAATGCGACGGTCAAGGCGCTCGAGTGGATGAACAGTCACTCCGCGGAAGAGATCGTCGACAAGCTGCCGAAGGAGTTCATCTCCGGCGATCGTGAAACCTACGTCAAGGCGGTAGAGAACGCGAAGGCGATCTTTTCGAAGGACGGGCGCATAAATGAGGAAGATATCAAGACTCCGCTCGCAGTCCTAAAGAGTTTCAATGAAAAAGTCGCTGCGGCTGAGATCGACCTCAAGAGAACCTACACGAACGAGTTCGTCGACAAAGTCCCGAACGTCGCCGCCAACTGACAGGAGGAGGTCATGGCATTGGCCGTAGTGAAAACCGTATCCCCGACGAACAGTCCGCATCATGCGAAGCCGATGGTTTCCATCGACAAGGTCACCATGTCCTTTGGCGCCTATGTGGCCGTGCAGAATGTGAACTTGGCTGTCGCCGATGGCGAGTTTCTTGCGATCGTTGGGCCGACCGGCTGCGGCAAGAGCACGATTCTTAACGCGATTGCCGGGCTGCTGAAGCCCTCGAGCGGTACTGTCGCGATTGAGGGTCAGCCGGTACGCGGGATCCAAAACGATATCGGCTATCTGTTCCAGCAGGATGCACTGCTTCCTTGGAAGACTGCGCTCGAGAATGTCGAACTTGGCCCCATGTTCAAGGGCACAGGCGCTGCCGAACGACGCGAGCAGTCGATGAAGTGGCTGGCGAAGGTTGGTCTGAAGGGCTTCGAGCATCGCTACCCGCATCAGCTTTCCGGCGGACAGCGCAAGCGCGTGCAGATGGCACAGGCACTGATTACCGGCCCCAAGGTCATCCTGATGGACGAGCCTTTCTCGGCACTCGACATCCATACCCGCCACCTGATGCAGAATGAGCTGTTGCGGCTTTGGCAGGAGCAACGGCGCGCCGTGGTGATGATCACGCACGACCTTGAGGAGGCGATCGCTCTCGGGGATCGGGTCGTGGTGCTTGCCGCCGGACCGCGCTCGCACGTGATCGACAGCTTCCCCGTCGATCTCCGACGCCCCCGCGATGTCGCTGAAATCAAGCTCGATCCACGCTTCATGGATCTTTATCGCAACATCTGGTCATCGCTGCGCAGCGAAGTGGAGAAAAGCTATGAACGCCACGACTGAACGCCTCATCCAAGTCGTACTGCTGGTGGCAATTGTCGGCGGCTGGCAGCTCGGTGTCGCGGCGGGCATCATCGACGTCTTCTTTTTCCCGGCTCCGGTCGACATCCTCAAGCAGGTGGCGTCCTGGGTAGTGGACGCCAGCTTCTATAAGCATGTGGCCATCACCCTGACGGAAACCGTGCTCGGCTACCTGGTCGGGACGGCACTCGGCGTGGCAGCAGGCGTCTGGCTCGGCCTCAGTCGTTCGGCCGCGCGCATTCTGGATCCTTTCATCAAAGGCTTGAACGCGATCCCTCGCGTCGTGCTTGCGCCGATATTCGTACTCTGGCTCGGCCTCGGTCTCTGGTCCAAGGTGGCGCTCGCCGTCACGCTGGTGTTCTTCGTCACTTTCTTCAACGCCATGCAGGGCGTTCGTGAAGTGAACCCGGTTGTGCTGTCGAACACGCGCATTCTCGGAGCCAAGCGGTCGGACCTGCTTCGTCACGTCTACTTCCCGGCGGCGGCAAGCTGGATTCTGTCCTCATTGCGCACTTCGGTCGGTTTTGCCGTCGTCGGGGCGATTATCGGCGAGTATCTCGGCTCCTCCGCCGGGCTTGGCTATCTGATCGCTCAGGCGGAAGGCAATTTCGATGCGGTCGGTGTCTTCGCAGGGATCCTGATCCTCGCGATCTTCGTCCTGATTATCGACAGCATCCTGGACGTCGCCGAGAAGCATCTCATCAAGTGGCGACCGAGCGCTTCCGAACGGCCTGCGTGAGGATCTTTAGCGGCAACCGAGAAGCTTGTTCACAAGCGCTCTCCCTCCCAGCCAAGGAGGGAGAGCGCAGGCATTCTGCGCACTCTCTGGGTCCGAAACTGGGAACGATGGTGGAACGCAAGAAAGGCCGCCTGCTCCACGCCGGGCAATTGGGATGCACTTGGCCGGAGCGGATCTGCGACGCGAAGGTGCCTGGAACCCGCGAACCGTCCTGGTCCGCTCACTTCAGCCGACACCGAACAGCTCGCTGAGCCACGCCATCTGTTCGCGTTCCTGGTAGCCTTGCCCACCTTCATGGTTGTTGAATTCGTATTCTACGATGGTCTTGTCCCCCGCGTAGGCATTGAACGCGCCATAAACGGTAGAGGGCGGGCAAACTTCGTCCATCAGGGCCACCGAAAACAGCGCCTTCGCTTTGGACTGCCGGGCGAAGTTGACGCAGTCGAAATAGGAGAGCGTTTCAAAGACTTTCGCCTTCTTCTCGCGATGTTGCGCCAAGAAACGAACGATTTCCAAATAGGGATCGCGGACGGCAGTCCCCAAAGCGCGGGGAAAGTCACAAAGAAACGGCACGTCGGCCATTACAGCCTTGACGCGGGGATCGATTCCGCCGACGGCAAGCGAGATGCCGCCGCCCTGACTGTCACCGCAAACCGCGATGCGCTCGGGATCGATGAAGTCCAGCCCTAGGAGAGCATCTATCGCCCTCACGGCATCGGTGAACACGCGCCGGTAATAGTAGTCATTCTTATCCAGCACGCCGCGCGTCATAAAGCCGAGAAAGGAAGAGGTCGAGCCGACCGGATCGGCGGTCTCGCCGACGCTCAAGTCGCTTCCCTGCCCGCGTGTATCCATTCGAAAATATGCAAACCCTGACGCCGCCCAGTGCAGCTGCTCATGCGCCAGGCCGCGACCGCTGCCATAGCCGATATACTGCACGACCAGGGGCAGACGCCCCTGGCGGTGCGTGGGCAGGATCAGCCATCCTTTTATCGGGTGTCCCCCAAATCCCGGAAAGGTGACGTCGAAGGACTGAACCGCCTTGAGCGTTGTCTGCGCCGGAACGATGCTGACCGCGCCGCCGGCGTAGCGGGCCTCAGCGATAGTCGAGGCCCAGAACTGGGCAAAGTCGCCCGGCGTGGCGACTTTGCTGACATAGGCGCCTAGTTGAGGCTGGATCAGATCTTGGAACGGCATTGTTCCTCCCAAATTAAATTAGAGACAAAATCGGCGATTGATATGGATGGCTCCGCATTCGGATCCGAGCGCGAGCGTGGATCTGCGGGTTACCGGTCCAACAGATTCCGGCATCCCCCCATTCTTCCGCGCATGGCCGTCAGGTGGCGGCAGACCTTCACCCAGAGGTGCCGCCGGAAAAAAATGGGGCGGCGACCGCCCCATCCATGTCCCGTTTAGCTGCCCGTTTTGATCTGGGTCCAGAGGCGGGTGAGTACGCGCTGCTCCTTCGACCCGTATGAAGAAATAGTGAAAAGCTTCTTGAGCGTTTCCTGCGTCGGATAAACTGAAGGGTTCTTCAACACTGATTGGTCGATGAACTTCTGCGAGGCCAGATTGCCGTTGGCTGTTTGGACATAGTTGGTTGACTTGGCAATGACTTCCGGCCGCATCAGGTAGTTGATGAAGGCATGCGCCTCATCGACATGCTTAGCGTCAGCAGGGATCGCAAGGTTGTCGAACCACATATAGGTGCCTTCCTTAGGGATCAGGTATTCGACCTTGACCCCGTTGTTGGCTTCCTTGGCGCGGTTCTTGGCCTGCAGCACGTCACCTGACCAGCCGATGCTGATGCATTTATCGCCGTTCGCCAGATCGTTGATATAGGCAGAGGAGTTGAAGGTGCGGACGTAGGGGCGGATTTTCGTGTAGATGTCACCGCCGGCTTCGAGGTCTTCTTTCTTCTTGCTGTCACCATCCTTGCCGAGATAGTTCATGGCAACGGCCAAAGTCTCCTCGGGCGCATCGACGATATTGATGCCGCAGTCCTTCAGCTTGGCCGCATTCTCCGGCTTGAAGAGCACGTCCCAGCTGTCGATCGCCACGTCGCCGAGAGCTGCCTTCACCTTGTCGACATTATAGCCGATGCCGGTCGTGCCCCACATGTAGTTGACGGCATATTCATTGCCCGTGTCATACTTGGCCAGGCGCGCCATCACCTCGGGCCACATGTTCTTTAAGTTCGGCAGCTTGGACTTGTCGAGTTTCTGGAACACGCCGGCCTGAATTTGCCTGGCCAGAAAAGGTCCGGTTGTAACCACCACGTCATAGCCGGAGCCGCCGGCAAGCAGCTTGGTCTCAAGAATTTCGTTCGAATCGAAGGTGTCGTAGACGACCTTGATGCCGGTCTCCTTGGTGAAATCATCAAGGATGGAACTGTCGATATAATCAGACCAGTTATAGACGTTGACGACCTTGTCCTGCGCCAACGAGACGCCTGCGGAAAACAGGACGGCCGTCATCGTGACCGCCAGTCCGAGTAGCTCCTTCTTCATTCAGGTCCTCCTGTTTGTGGCGCCCGCCATTCTCGTGGCAGGCCGTTGCACCATTCTCGAAGGCAAGGAGAGAGGCGTTGACCTCCCCTTTTGAGGCCGGCCTGGCATCCGTTCTCTAGCGAATGCATGGGGGGCTCATTTGTGCCTTCTCAAGCTGTCATCGAAAGCGCTGACGAAGATGTCGACTTCGTCGCGCGACCAAATCAACGGGGGACGTAGCTTGAGCGTGTTAGGCGTGCTTTTCCCGATGAGGATGTTGCGGGCAAGCATGTCATCAATCAGTCGCTCGGTCCGTATGATGGCCGGTTCCTTCGTCAGGCGATCCGTCACCAATTCCACGCCAGTCATCATTCCAAGCCCGCGTACGTCGCCGATTACGGGGTGCTGTTCGGCCAGGCGCCCAAGCTCCTGGCGCAGATACTCCCCGATGGCGGCGCTCCGCTTGATCAGGTCCTCTCGCTCAAGGACGTCCAGCACAGCCATGCCGGCCGCGCATGCGACGGTGTTGCCGCCGAATGTGCTGAACAACAGCGGATAGGTGCCATCGAGAAACCGTTTCATGAGTGCCGAGCCGAGAATGACGACGCCCAGAGGGTGGCCATTTCCAACCGGCTTGCCCATTGTTATGAAATCGATGTTTTCGTCCTTGAGCCCGTTTGCCCGGAACCCCCAAAACGTTCCCATGCGGCCACAACCGGCCTGCACCTCGTCCGCAATGACGAACCCGCCCGCCGATCGGACCTTTTCCGCAACGAGGTTGAAATAGTTTTCAGGCGCCCGCAGCACACCGCTTGAACATAGGGCGGTGTCGACCATGAATGCCGCCGGCCTGTGGCCTCTTTCGCGCAGGGCGGCTATCGCCCGGTCCGCATCGGCAGCGTACTTTGCCGCAGCTTGGGGGGCGTTGGCGAAAGGACCCTTGTACATATCCGGGGCCATCAAGATTTCAATCCGTCTGGGATGCTCTTCGGCCGGAAGGTGACGCCAGTTTTCATTGGAGAGCGCGGTCGTGAGCTCGGTGCAGCCATGGTAGGCCTGGTCGATGATCAAACCGCCGTCGTGTCTGCTGAGCGACATGGCTATCTGCATCGCCAGGTCGTTGGCTTCGCTGCCCGAGTTGACGAAGATGCAGGTGTCGAGGTGATCAGGCAGGTCGGCAGTCAGGCGCGCCGCGTACTCGACCGCCACATCGCACATATACCGCGTATTGGTGTTCAACGCGCCGGCCTGGCGGAAGATCGCCTTCGCCACGTGCGGGTGGCAATGACCAATCTGAGGGACGTTGTTGTAAACATCCAGATAGGCGGTGCCATCGGCACCGTACATCCAGGCTCCGTGAGCCCGCGTGATGTGCAGTGGCTTGTTGTAGAAATGCCAAATCGGTCCCAGGTGAGCTTCGCGCTCATGCCTGAGCCCGTCATAGTCATATGCGAGATGCTCGCCATCGTTGCTCGTGGCGCCATACACCGGAAACCGGCATGCCTGACGAAGCCGGCGGGCCGCCTGTGCGCGACCTTGACGGCTCAGCAACTCCATCATCCGAGGGTAGTGGCTGGCGTTGTCGATATGCGGGATGCCGGATTCATCGGTGGCTTCTCTCGCTTCCACGATGACAGTGGCCATGGCGAGGCGCAGGAGCAGCGCATCGAAAAGGAGATCGATCTCATTTTCTTCAAGCGGGTATGTCGAATCGAAACCTGATGCGACGTCGCAAAGGTAGGCGATCGGATCGTCATCGAAGTCCGCGAATGTCTCGGAAGCAGTCACAATGTCCGCGACAATGGAATTGTGGCCCATATCGCCAAAATCGATGATGCCCACCGGCGATGTGCTGTCGTTAGGATCGACCAGGATATTGCCGCCATGCGAATCCTGATGCACGACCTGGCGACGCGTCTTCGACAATTGGGGAAGGGTAAAGCGCTCGGCACGCTCGAAGATTTCCTCGCACAATTGCCGAAGCCTGGCGTCCGAGATCTTTGCGATCTGCGGGCGCAAGGCCAGGGCACGTGAAATGTCCCAGAGGTGCACATTGCTGCCCGCGTATGGATGAAAAAAATCGCGCAGCGCATGGGCAAGCCGTCCAACCATCACACCGATGTTGAACCGAGTGGCGGCGGAAAAGGCTTCCTCAACCTGCTCCATGACCTTCCCCGGAAGGAAAGTAAGCACACGCATCATGTGCCGGCAGCCGCGCTCGTCCTCGATCCATTCATATGGGGCGCCAGCGAGGGAGGGCACAACGCGAGGCACCGGCAGGGTCGGATCGCGCTCGCAGATATGGTTCAGGGCTTTGACCTGCATATCCACGACACCTTCAGGTTCGCCTATATTCGATATCTTGACGACGACGTCGCGGCCATCAGTGCCTTCGATCCGCCACGACAGATCGCGCTCGGAAGCCAGTCGCCTGTACGTCCCGTCGATCCCATACCGGGTTGCCACGAGGCGCCTTGTCGCTTCCGGCGAAAAATTAGGAAGGTTGCGAAGCAGAAGAGCGTCCGTGCTCATTCCATACCTTAAGGCCAAATATCGATACCCGACGCGGCGACCACGTCGCAGTTGCACGTTTGGCAGGGAAGTCCGCAGGTGGCATTTTTGCGCTGCGCATCGCCAGCCGTACGAGAGGCTAGACCTCTATCGACGTGGCAAGAATATCATTCAGAGAACGGATACATTGGTTTTTACAAATGCATCCGGTGCGCCCTGATGATCGCGTCGCGGACATAGGCGACGTTGGCGGCCTGCTCGCCTGTTCGCGTGGCGACCTCGATATCGGCGGAATAAGCCTCGTCGGCTATGGGAAGTCGGCGAAGACGCCCCTGCTGTTCGAACACGCGGGCAAAATGTATCGGCAGGACCCCGAGGTAGGCGCCCGACAAGACCATCAGAAGCTGCGCCTCAATATCAAAGGCTACCCGGTTCGCGGCGGTGTCGAAGCGGTGACGCCTAATCCCGTACCAATATCCTCTCTCTACCCATGGATGGCCGTAGCATTCCTCACTTGTAATCATCTCGTCATTTCGGCAAAACAAAGGATGAGCCGAACCGCAAAATACCGCGTGCTCCTCTTGGTAGATGATCTGGTATTGCACGCTTGCGACTTTGATGTCGGAGCCGCCTATCCCAATATCTATTTCGTTTTCCGCCACCGCCTTCGTTATATCGTTGGGGCACATGATCTTGAGATCAAGCTCGATTTCCGGCGCAGCTTTGGAAAGCTCGGCAATAGCGTCGGCAAGCCGGAAACTTGGGTCGGTCGTTAAGCAGTCGACAATGCCGACGCCGACCTTTCCCGCCAAAGCGCTTCGAACACGCGAAAGCCGGGCCGAACCGGCTTCAAGCACCCCGGTGATTTCCGTACAGATTTCGTAAACCCGACGCCCTTCATCCGTCAGCGAAAACCCGCGACGGCCCCGTTCACACAACTTCACGCCAAGCCGCTGTTCAAGCGCCGTCAGATGATTGGAGACTGTGGGTTGGCTCAGCGACAGTTCCATCTGCGCTGCGGACATGCCGCCATTGCGGACCACGCTTTCAAAGACACGAAACAGATGGAGATCGGAACCCGATATCTTCATGAAAGCAGATTGCACCAAATGTACTGGTTGGCAATTCCGGCAGACGTAGGCGGATGATGCAGCGTGCAAATGGTCATTTCCGCCGGAGCGTAATCGAGGCGGACGACTTTGTGATTGACCTGCTGGGAACAAACGTACGCCCGCGCCTGCGAAGGAGCGATGATCGCCCTTCCCTTGCCTCATCTCCCGCTCCGGTCCGACCGGGTATTGACGTCGCAACCAAATCCGGATTTGATGATACGTGGATACAAAAATACTTTTGGGTGCCAAGTGCCAGCAGCCTTCTCCGTCGAGCCACGCATGTCCGCCACTGCAGAGGAGGAAGCGTACCGGCATCTCCAGCGGGCGCTTCGCCTAGGTCGTTACAAACCGGGTGACCGGCTCATTCCCGAAGACATCGCGGCCGAGATCGGCATGAGCCGCATGCCTGTGCGGGAAGCCTTTCGGCGCCTGGCTTCCGACGGACTGGTCGTTCTCCGCCCCAATCGGGGGTGTGTCGTGGCCGGCCTCACAGTCGATGAGCTTTACGAGATCTTCGAAATACGTTCGGTTCTGGAAGGACTCGCCGTCAGGCTGGCGATGCCACGGATCGATGAGGAGGCGCTCGAAGAATTCGAGAACCTACTCGATCGCATGGAACGCGCCGGGCAGAGCGGTAGCAGCGACTGGGTGGTCCGCCACCAGGAATTCCACGGCCGTATCTGTGCGTTGAGCCAGAGGCCCAAGCTCATCCACCAGATATCGGCGCTGCATGTGGTCATAGAGCCTTACATGCGCATCTGGTTCGACGATTGTGACAAGCCGCATTCTGCGCGCGAGGAGCATGCCGCCGTGATCGCCGCCTTGCGCTCGGGCGACGCTGTGCATGCGGAACAGGTCATGCAGGATCATATTCTCGGCACGGCACCAATGTTGGCCGAATTCGTGACTCCGAGCCGGGGATCAACGCCGGCAGGAGAAAGGGCCTAAGTCCGGCAAAAAGACCAGAACCGGCCACCGGAACAGCCAGATCAGCACAAGAAAGGGGAACCTATATGAAAATTCATCGCCTGGCCGCCGTCGCGGCCGCATTCGGCATGCTCAGCTTTGTCCAGTCCACATTCGCTGAGGATGCTCCAAAGGCCATAACCATCGCGACCGAAGGTGCCTACGCGCCCTGGAATTTCACCAACGCAGACGGCAAGCTCGACGGGCTGGAGATCGAGCTCGCAAATGATCTTTGCGCAAGGATGAAGGTCAAATGCACCATCATCGCCCAGGACTGGGACGGTCTTATTCCATCGCTGAAGGTCGGCAAGTTCGATGTGATCATGGCCGGCATGTTCATCACACCGAAGCGGCTCGAAACCATAGACTTCACCCAGCCTTATGCGATCGATCCGGGCGGATTTGCAGTCGCCAAGGATAGCGAGCTCGGCAAACTCGGTGTTTCGACTGAAAAATTCAAACTGGATGACGAGGCTGCGTCCAAGGCTGCGATCGAGAAGCTGAAGCCGCTGCTGAAGGGCAAGGTGGTCGGTGTACAGGCGGCCACGATGATGCTCGAATTCCTGAAGAAATACTTCGGCGACACGGTGGAAATCCGCGAATACAAGACGACCGAGCAGCATGATCTCGATCTGGCTGCGGGTCGCATCGATGCAATATTCGCCCAGAAGACAGCACTTGCCGCGACGCTCGCAAAACCTGAATTCTCCGGCTTCACGCTCGCTGGTCCGGGCTTCGTCGGCGGCCTATTCGGCGCCGGAACCGGTGCGGGACTGCGCAAGGAAGACACCAAGCTCAAGGAGATGCTGAACGACGCGATCAGCGCCGCGATCGCCGATGGGACCATCAAACGCATCTCGGAAAAATGGGTGAAGACGGATGTGACGCCGGTCAAGTAAGCGCTGGCGGACCTGCCTGGCGGAGCGGCGCGAGCCGTTTGCGTCGGGCAGCGCGCTGAAAGGCTACGACTTACATGACCAATCCTATGCATATTTTGGGTTTGCAAGAGGGCGGCTGGGGAGCCGCTCTGCTTGTCGCATCCTCTGTTACGCTTGCACTGTCCGTTCTCGGCTTTATCCTCGGCGCCGCCTTCGGCGCCGCGGCGGCGGCCGGTCGGCTCTCGTCCCGCGGCGTCCCCGCTTGGCTCGCCCATGTCTACGGCACAGTATTTCGCGGTGTGCCCGACTTGCTGACGATATACCTCCTCTACTACGGCGGCAGCATCGCCCTGACGCAGATTGGCAAGTTCTTTGGCAGCGCCGGCTTCGTCGGGCTGCCGACTTTTGCAACCGGTGTCCTGGCGATCGGCATCATATCGGGCGCCTATCAGGGAGAAGTCTATCGCGGCGCCTACCAGGCCGTGGATCGCGGCCAGTTCGACGCCTGCAAGGCGCTCGGCCTGTCCCGATCTCAATCGCTGCGCCTCATCATTGTGCCGCAACTGATGCGCCACGCCCTGCCGGGACTCGGCAATGTCTGGCAGCTGGTACTCAAGGACTCGGCACTGATCTCCGTCATCGGCCTCGTCGAACTGATGCGCCAAGCGCAGATCGGAGCAGGTTCGACGCGAGAACCTTTCATCTTCTATATTGCGGCCGCCGCGCTCTACTTCGTCATCGCCGCCGTGACCGCTTCCGTCTTCCGTTATGGCGAGGCGCGGGCCTGGAGAGGCATGGTCCACGCGTGATCGACTTCGCCTTCTTTCTCGAGATCATTCCCGTCCTGCTTGCTGGCCTGCCGTTGACCCTGCAGCTCACCGCAGCCTCGATGGGCATCGGTTTCCTAATGGCGTTGCTGCTCGCGCTCGCCCAACAGGGAAATCGCCGGATCGTGGTATGGCCCATCCGTGCCTTCGTTGCAGTCTTTCGCGGAACACCCCTGCTGGTGCAGATCTTCCTCATCTATTATGGTCTCGGCCAGTTTCGGCCGTCGCTCCAGGCGATCGGAATCTGGTGGCTGTTCCGCGAGCCTTACTGGTGCGCCATCATCGCGCTCAGTCTCAATGAAGCTGCCTATGGAAGCGAGATCCTGCGCGGCGCAATAAAGGCTGTGCCGCGCGGACTGACCGAGGCCGCTACAGCCTCCGGCATGTCGAAGCTGCTCACGCTGCGCCTGATTGTGCTGCCTCTGGCCCTGCGCCAGGCGATCCCGAATTACAGCAACGAGATCATCCTCATGGTCAAGGGCACGTCGCTTGCATCGATCATCACGCTGATGGAGGTCACCGGGATCGCGCAGGGGCTTATTTCGCAGACCTATCGCGCCGTCGAGGTCTTCGTGGCTGCCGGCGCGATCTATCTCACCCTCAATTTCACAATCATCTCGGCACTGAACGCGCTGGAAATCCGGCTCACCCCCTATCGGGCGCGGGCCTGAGACATGTCTCGCCGCAATGACGAGGAGAACTAACGAAATGCGCGATTTCGAGAAGCCGACCCGGTCCGTTGCCGTGTCGCGACATGCGATGGCGGCGACCTCGCATCCTTCCGCCACCCTCACTGCACTGCAGATCATGCAAGCGGGTGGTAACGCCATGGATGCCGCCATTGCCGCCTGCGCAGTCCAATGCGTCGTGGAACCGGGCTCGACCGGCATCGGCGGCGACTGTTTCGCGCTCTATGCGCCCAACGGCTCCGACAAGGTCATCGCCTATAACGGGTCCGGCCGCACGCCGGCGGCCCTCACTGCCGACTGGTTCAATGAGCGGGGACTGACGGAGGTGCCACGCCAGTCGCCAGCGGCGGTAACGGTCCCTGGGGCGATCGACGCGTGGATACGCCTGCACGCCGATCACGGCTCGCTCCCCTTTGCCGACGTGCTTGCGCCCGCCATCCGGTTTGCCGAGGAGGGTTATGCCATCACTCCCCGCGTTCATCGCGACTGGTCCCTTGAACAAAAACTGCTCGCGGCCGACGCCACGGCCGCGCGAATTTTTCTTCCCGGCGGACGGGCGCCGAGGATCGGAGAGGTTCACCGGCAGCAAGAGCTGGCACATACGTTAAAACGCATTGCTGCAGAGGGGCGCGGCGCATTCTACGAGGGGTCGGTCGCCGAGGACATAGTGTCCTATCTGAACGCGCTCGGCGGGCTCCACACGCTGGAAGACTTCGCGAATGCGCGGGGCGAGTATGTGACCCCAGTGACCACCGATTTTCGCGGTTACACGGTCCATGAATGTCCCCCGAACGGCCAGGGCATCATCGCTCTCCTGATCCTCAACATCCTGAACCGTTTCCACGCCAAGCGGGACCCGCAGTCGCCCGACCGGCTGCATGTCGAGATCGAGGCGACGCGCCTTGCCTATGCCGCCCGCGACGCCTGGATCGCCGATCCAGATAAGGCGGACGTCCCGGTCGACCACCTGCTGTCCGACGAATTGGCGGACAGGCTTGCGGCAATGATCGACCTGAGCAACGCGCTGACAGACCTGCCGCCCTTCGAAATGCCACTTCATCGCGATACCGTCTATATCTCGGTCGTCGATCGAAATCGGAATTCGGTAAGCTTCATCAACTCCATCTTTGACAGTTTCGGCGCCGGCCTCGTCTCGCCTCGCTCGGGTGTCATCCTGCATAATCGCGGCCAGAGCTTCTCGCTCAAGCCCGGTCATCCCAATCGGATCGGGCCATCGAAGCGGCCGCTTCACACGATCATCCCCGGCATGGTGACGCGCAACGGCAGGGTGGAAATGCCGTTCGGCGTCATGGGCGGCTACTATCAGGCGCTCGGCCATGCCCATCTGATATCCAAGGTCCTCGATTACGGAATGGACCTGCAGGAGGCGATCAATCTGCCGCGCCTGATGCCGACATCGGACGGAACAAGAGTGGAGGCAGAGCATACGATTGACGGTGCGGCTAAAGCCGAGCTCGAACGCAGAGGCTTCACTTTTTCTCCCGCGGATGAGCCGATCGGCGGCGCTCAGGCGATCCGGATCGATTGGGAGAACGGCACTTTGACCGGCGCGTCGGAACCAAGGAAAGACGGCATTGCTCTGGGGATTTAGTGCCCCTGGCTGTTCGCGGTTCATGTATCGAGGTGCAAAAGCAACCCGCAAATTGCTCCGAGCGCCGACTTTGCAAGCAACGCGGCGGAGCAGAATCTGAGCACCCTGCGTCTGCCTGGCTAGCAAACCGGATCATCGGCTAACATCTGTTTCGGCTGTTTTTGGAGGCCGACTTGCCTTCATGTGGCGCGGCGGGCGTGAGGGCTGCATGCGGGTAATCGCATGGGGCGCTTCCCCCGCTCCGTCTCGGCTTCGCCGAGCCACCTCTCCCCCCACATTCGTGGGGGCGAGGAAAACCAAGCTTGCGAGAGTCGCGACCTCGGTGATTGTCGTTTCCTCGCCCCCATGAAATGGGGGAGAGGTGGCTCGGCGCGCAGCGCCGAGACGGAGCGGGGGCTGCGCTGCCCTATGCGGTTGGCCTGCGACCAGTCGCACGCGGCATTCCCAGCGTCTCGCGTATCGCCGCCGCCAGCCGCTCCACGCCCTCCCGCGTCTGTGCTGCGTCGCACGCCGCATAGCCCAGCACCAGCC
>NZ_RZSC01000379.1:0-5650 GCF_003998155.1 Mesorhizobium sp. M1E.F.Ca.ET.063.01.1.1 | reverse complement strand
TTCCTACACCTTTTGCAGTGCCGAAGACGAAAACGGACCGGGGTGCCTCGCCCGATGATCGCGGCAAGTCGATGCTTGTCGGAGAGCCGCCCTGGAACACCCGGAGAAATTCGTCGCGACACCTCGCATCGAGGAAGCTCGGGTAGACCTCCCAAATGGCGGCGCCCGGCGTCACCACACCGCCGTACACGCCTTTGAGTCTGGTTGCGTAGTGCGTCAGGCGGAAGTCGCGGTCATAGAACGACACGAGATCGGCTGTGTTCGACAAGAGGTGAGCGAGAAGCGCTTCGTCAGTACTTGGAGCGCTGGAGGAAGGCCCCTCACTCTCCGTGCCGGCGCCGGATGCCTTTGGATGCAAGTGCCACCTCCATAGGCCTCGCCAATATGTCTCCCTCAGTCAAAAAATAGCATAACTGTCAAGCTTGGCAAACTTTCAACTCGCATGCTTAACAAGCGCGGTGTGCGGCGTAGTCGCGATGCGTGCTCAGCTGCGACTGACGGCCGTTTATCGACACGATGAACATTAATTAAACTTTACTAAATTAGCAATTCGCAGATAATTGGCGCAGCGCCAGACGTGAGTCGAAATATTGCGGCCCACGGGGAGCGCAGCGGCGCTCGCTGCCCGCGCGGGACTACCCTAGCAATTCGAAATCGGCTTTCTCGAATATTCGGTCTCCAGCCATGTTTTAGACGGTCCGCTCTCGTAGCGGCTGTCGGCGCGTTTCGAAATGACGCCATTGAGCCCGATTTTCGCGATGGCGCGAAAGAGCGCCAGCGCGTCGCCCTCAAAATGCTCACAGTATTGGATCTTGCCGGCGCCAGGCTGAACCAATTGCCGCAGCGCCCGCTTGCGCTGCAGCAAGGGCAAGGAGGCAAGATTGCGACCGTCGAGATGGAGGATGTCGAATGCGACGAACACCAGCCGGTTCGGCTCGTTCCAGATCGCGGCTTCCAGCCCAGGGGAATCGGGCGCACCCCGCACGCCTGACACAATCACCTCGCCGTCGAGGATGGCGGCCCGGCATGGCAGTTCGACCGCCAGCGCGATGGGCCAGTATTTTGTCGTCCAGTCACGGCCGTTCTTGTTGTAGAGACGCACGCCGCCCGTATCGATGATGATCTGCGTCCGGTAGCCGTCGAGTTCGGCCTCGTGAACCCACCCCTCATCTTGGGGCGGCCGCTCGACAAGAGTTGGCATCTGCGGCGGAATGAATTCCAGCCGGTCGCCGTCCACCTTGTCACGCTTACCCAACTACGCCACCATCTTTGACGGATAGCGGTGGCGCGAGCGGCACAGGCGATCCGATGTCCCCCAACTCGGACACCTGCCGCCTGTGCCGAGCCCCCCACTAAGCCATCGGGCCCCCACTAAGCCATTCTGCGACGGAATGAACGCCAGCCGGCCGCCCCGGCACGCTAACCTCGATTACGCCACCATCTTTGACGGACAGCGGTGGCGCGATCGGCACAGGCGGTGCGATATTCCCCCCAACTTGGAAACCTGCCGCCTGTGCCGAGCCCCCGCTAAGTCATCGCAAACATCTACGAATGAGGTCGCATTGTCGTTAGCTGCCCATCCAAATACTTATCCCGGCGTACATATCTCGATATCGGCGCGGCATCTCTCCCAGGGCTTGTGCTATTTGGGGTGCCGTCAGCCCACGCAGTCGCCGTGCCCAGTTACGGGATTGCCACCCGGCACGCAGCAGAACTCCGGGCCGCATTCTGATGAAAACGTCGCCGATCTCGACCGACGCCGACGGCCTGCTCAGCGTCCAAGCGCCTTGAGCCAATCCTCAAAGGAGGAGGCCTTCTCGTGCTCGCCAGGCGAAACAGAGTGAGCCGGGTGCGGCAATACCATGGTCCTGCGGCCTTCCCGGGGGCTGTAACCGAATTCCTTGCTGAACGCCCGGCTGAAGTTTGCCGCCGAACTGAACCCGAAGGCTTCCGCAATTTCAACAATGCGCCGGCTGTCCGCCGGATCGCTAAGCGCAAGATGGGCCGCCAAAAGTCGGCGACTTTGAATGTAATGGAGAACACCACCACTCGGTTCGAACAACTGATAGAGGCGAGATCGCGAGACGCCGAGCGCCCGGCACATCGAATCCGGTGTCAGACGAGCCGCATCCAGATTGTTTTGGACGTATCGACGCGCTCGCTCCATCAGCGCGACGCTCGCCAGTTGTTCGGCCGCCGCGGCATGTTCGGCCGGAGGCGCGAGGCAGGCAATGATCATGCTGCGTGTTGCGTGTACGATGCGGGGCAGATCTTCCGATGTGAGATTGCGCAGTCTTGTTACGATGCTGTTGATGTAGTCGATCAGAAGGTTAGCAAAGTTGCCCGACAGAATTGAATTGTTGTTTACGTCGAGGGTCCCCGCCGCATCGGCGAACAAATCACGCGGCAAATAGAGAAAGACACTTTCGGATTCCGTTGTCCTTCCGCGAAACGGGTAGCCAAGCGATCTGATCTCCAACTGGCCCGGCTGACCCTCCGCGACGCGGCGATCGACCTCCGTCCATGACCGGCCAGTATGTGGCAAGACGACATACCAGTGGTCGATCGAGCTGGACCGAAGCTTCGCGGCGGAACGCATATAGCTGTGCGCCGGCGCGCGCTGCTCAACGATCAGCATGCCACCAAGATTCCAAGCCGTGTGGTCGGCAGGAAAGCCGTCGTCCCGCGATTTGTTATCCGGCAACTTGACCTCGACAAGCGGCGCCACATGCGCTTGCCAAGCGGTGAATTGATCCTCTGGTGCCAGTTTGAGCGTTGAGAAGGACAACGGCTCCAGCACCGGCGCGAGTGGTGGGGCGGCCTCAGGTTGAACGTCGCGTGGCCAACGGCGTCGCTCACGCTCCGGCGCTTGCCCAGCATGCGCTTCGTCTTGCCTCTTAGCGTCTATCGCGCGTGGTGCCATATCCGATTCCGGTATGCCCATGCCCTCGCAATCATGTGGTGTATCCCGGGTATCTGGCAAGCCTGTCGACCGCATCGGCGATCACGCTGGATTACAGCAAGAAATGCATCCGGAGATAAGTTTCTGGATGCGAAGATAACGACACTCTTCAAACTGGTGCGTATAGATTCCAGCATCGTGAAAGCGATGTTGAGGAGACCACGAAATGAACGAAAAGCTCAAAGGAGAAGCTCGCCGCAAGATAATTCTTGATGGATACGTTAACAACGAGCCATTGAAAGATATTGCAGCGAAGCTCGGATGCTCGCTGGCGAGCTTGAAAGTCAGCGCCAGCAAGCTCGGTTGCACCAGAACACCAAAAGAGGCGGCGGACTTTCGCCGCGGCTTTTGCATACCGGAAAACAAGCGGCAAGATTATTATCAACTGATGACCTCCGGACAATATAGATCCCGCGAGTGTGCGCAGATTTTGGGGTTATTGACAACGCAATCACGAGGCGCAGAGTAATCTTTGCCCCGCTACTATGAGCGTTATTATCGCTTAGGCCACAGCAAAGGCCCGCCGCAAAGTACGAACGGCGGGCCCTGAAAGGCACTCAAATGCTGCGTCGGCGTTTCAATCGCACCTGTCTTAGCCCTCTCGATCTGGATGTTTGCGAACGCGTGTTCAATCAGGTCTGCGCGGATGAAGAGCTCGATCCTTTGGGCCTGGGCGCTGAAATTCTGGCGGTGATGGTTGTGGCCATTTTTCGAAACGCTCACACCAACGAGCGCGAACTGCTGGAGGCGGTCAGATCTCACCGGC
Organism: Mesorhizobium sp. M1E.F.Ca.ET.063.01.1.1; assembly: GCF_003998155.1. Classification (NCBI taxonomy): domain Bacteria; kingdom Pseudomonadati; phylum Pseudomonadota; class Alphaproteobacteria; order Hyphomicrobiales; family Phyllobacteriaceae; genus Mesorhizobium; species Mesorhizobium sp. M1E.F.Ca.ET.063.01.1.1. The sequence continues at coordinate 1,922 of NZ_RZSC01000379.1, read as the reverse complement.
AAAAAATCACGGAAATCGGCCGCTAGTACGCGCCGCTCAAAAATGCTCGTCGGCGCAGATCTGAAGGGGATCGGCAGCTCATAATTCGCCGTTTCGTTCAGCCCGGGGAGCCAAGTTTTCCAAAGCCCATGCCAGGTTTCCAACGTGCCGTCCTTGCGCACGGATGGCTCCTGCGCGATCTTGCCGACCATTTTCGGGAGGAAATCGTGCGAAACACTCTGGCATCGGCGCTGCTGTTGACGGCCGCCCTTTACGCGACTGGCGCCAACGCCCTGGACAGCAGCGGAACACCGGTTGTCGTAACCCCGCTTGCGTCCAAGACGACCACGGCCTCCGGCCAGCCGATCACGCTGCCGCAGAAGAATGTCGAGGTTCAGGTTTCGGCCTATCAGATCGCGCCGGGCGCGACCTTGCCGGTGCACAAGCACCCCTTCCCGCGCTACGCCTATGTCGAGGCCGGAACGCTTAAGGTCACCAATGTCGAGACCGGCGCCAGCAACACCTACAAAACCGGCGACTTCATCGTCGAGATGATCGGCCAATGGCACCAGGCCACCAATATCGGCGCCGACCCGGTCAAGCTCCTGGTGATCGACCAGGTCGAACAAGGCGCCAAGAACACGATCTTGCAGAACTGACCGAACGCATTGACGCGGACTGGTACCGCTGGCGGTAGTTGCTCATTGCACCACCACGCCGACGAGGGCTTGCGCGTATGCGTGAAGCTTGCGGGCAGCCTGCCGGTATTCGATCTCATCACCGCTGCAAACGGCCATGAACTGCGCCGCGAACTCCTGGGGGGTTGTGGCGGGAGTTGCGAGCATGCCTTCCACGATCTTGGACATGTCGTGGTAGACGCGTTTCAGATCATTGTCGGAAATATCGAAGGAGATCGAATCCCTGAGCGCCTCCCAGCGCCGGAAGCCCGTCATGATCGGGCTTTCGTTCAAGTTTGCGGCGGAAGCCCTTTCCGTCGCGGCGGCTCCCATGGACGAAATGGAGACGATCGTGCCTGGCACGCTGCGTCTGGCCGTTTCATGAGATGTCATTTCCAAGTCCCCAAGGTTGAAGAAAAGCCAATCCGTATAGCCGGCGGCGCGATGCCGCATTGCTCTGCGTCAAATTCGACGACAGCCCGCGCTGGACCGATCGAAGCGGCTTCCGCGGCAATCGCCGCGATGCTAGGGCTGGTCTCTCTTGCAGGCTGGATGGATACTGGTGACCGACGCCCCAAAACCCCTGATCGAAATCTGCGTCGAGGGCATTGACGGCCTGCTCGCCGCTCAGGCCGCCGGCGCCGACCGGGTCGAGCTCTGCGCCAGCCTCGTCGAAGGCGGCATCACGCCGAGCCTCGGCACGGTGCGCGCCGCACTCGAACGCGCGACCATCCCTTTTCATGTCATCGTGCGTCCGCGCGGCGGCGATTTCCTCTACAGCGAGGCCGAATATCGGTCGATGCTTGCCGATGTCGGCGCCCTGCGCGATCTCGGCGTAGCCGGCGTCGTGGTCGGCTGCCTGACCGCTGACGGCGCCGTCGACGAGCTGCGCATGAGCGAGCTGACGCAGGCAGCCGGCCCGCTCAACGTCACCTGCCATCGCGCCTTCGACATGACGCGGGACCCAGCCGAGGCGCTCGAAGCGCTGATCCGCTGCAAGGTCGGCCGCGTGCTGACCAGCGGCCAGCGTGACACAGCGCTGGAAGGCGCCGATCTGCTCGCGCAGCTTGTTCGCCAGGCGGGCGGGCGCATCATCATCCTTGGCTGCGGCGCGCTGGCGCCCGACAATATCGGTGAAGTCCTGAGGCGAACGGCGCTGAGCGAAATGCATTTCGCCGCGCTTGCCGACGTGCCGAGCGCCATGCGCTACCGCAACCCGCATGTCGGCATGGGTGGCACCGACCTCGACCGTGAATATCGCACCAC
>NZ_RZSC01000378.1:0-5660 GCF_003998155.1 Mesorhizobium sp. M1E.F.Ca.ET.063.01.1.1 | reverse complement strand
TGATATGGCTGGGCGCCGTCGCGCAGGCCGAAAGCGCCAGCAGCATGGAGACAGCGACAATTTTACTAAAACTCGACCTACGCATTGGAAGACGAATAGGCCGAAATCATAAAAGGAGTCTTGCCAGCTTCCTTAACGCCGGCCGGAGGCAGGTCGTTCTTGGTGATATCAATATTTCGACTATATGCGTCGTATTCCTTTCCAATGATTTTGAAAAATGCCGCCTTGGCTAAAATCACGCCGGCAAATGACGAATTCCTGACAGCCGCCGTTTCGCGTCGGCGCTCTGATGCGCTGCATGACGGAACCTAGACGAAAACGCGGCGCCGAGCGGACCGGCAACAGGGGGCCCGCCGCCATTCCCCAACTGCCGCAGCGGCGCGTGGTCAACCCCTACCCGCCGATGGCGGTGCTTTCGGCCGACCAGATCGAGGCCATCCACCAGGCATCGATGCATATCCTGGAAAATTTCGGCATCGAGGTGATGAGCCCGCGGGCGCTGGCGCTGTTCGAGCGCGCCGGCGCCAGGGTCGATCGCGGCTCGATGAATGTGCGCGTCGTCTTCAGCGCCTCCTCGACCATGCCGCGATCGACGCGCACCAGCTACACGCTCACCCCACGCAACTCGGCCCGCGACATCCATCTCGGCGGCAACACCATCAACTTCACGCTGGTCGCCGGGCCGCCCAATGTGCACGACATGGAACGCGGCCGCCGCGCCGGCAATCTCGCCGACTATTGCGATCTCGTCCGGCTGGCGCAGCATTTCAACTGCATCCACATGCTCGGCAACCAGGTCTGCGCGCCGATCGAGCTTCCGGCGAACTCGCGCCATCTCGACACCTATTTCGCCAATCTGACGCTGACCGACAAATGCTTCCACGTCTCGGCGATCGGCCGGGGCAGGGCGCTGGACGGCATCGAGATGATGGCCATCTCACGCGGACTGACGCTCGAGCAGATGAGCGAGGATCCGGGCATCGCGACGATCATTTCCGTCAACTCGCCGCGCCGCTTCGACGAGATGATGGCCGAAGGGTTGATGACCATGGCCGAGTTCGGTCAGTCGGTGGCGGTGACGCCGTTCACGCTGATGGGGGCGATGAGTCCGGTGACGCTTGCCGGTGCGCTGGCGCAGCAGAATGCCGAGGCGCTGTTCGGAATCGTGCTGACGCAGCTTGTGCGCCCCGGCGCGCCGGTGATGTACGGCGCCTTCACCTCCAATGTCGACATGAAGTCCGGCGCGCCGGCTTTCGGCACGCCGGAAAACACCAAAGCCAACATCGCCTCCGGGCAATTGGCGCGTCGCTATAATCTGCCGTACCGGACGACGCCCGGCTCGGCCTCCAATGCCGCCGACGCGCAAGGCGCCTATGAGACGCTGATGGCGCTGTGGGGCGCAGTGCTCGGCCACGGCAATCTCGTCTACCACGCTGCCGGCTGGCAGGAAGGCGGGCTGACGGCGTCGTTCGAGAAGCTCATCATCGACGTCGAGATGATCCAGCATATGATGGAATTCCTGCGGCCGATCGTGGTCGATGAGGCAGAGCTTGCGGTCGAGGCGCTGGGCGCGGTGCCGACCGGGGGTCACTTCTTCGGTGAGCCGCATACGCTGGAGCGCTACGCAACCGCCTTCTATCAGCCCATGCTTTCCAACTGGCGGAACTACGAAGCATGGCAGGAGGCCGGCGCGCTCGACGCTACGGCGCGCGCGACGCGGCTCTGGAAAAAGGCGCTGGAGGAATATGTCCAGCCGGCCATGGACCCCGCCGTGCGCGAGGCGCTCGAAGCCTATGTCGCACGCCGCAAGGAAGCGATCGGGCAGGGCGAGCCGTGATGGTTTTGGAACGCTGGCGCAGCCCCTCATCCGCCTGCCGGCACCTTCTCCCCGTGAAGGACGGGGAGAAGGGACAAGCTCCGACGCTGACGCCCCCCTCTCCCCGTTCTTCACGGGGAGAGGGTAAGGGTGAGGGGCAGCGCCGACTTTTGCGGAGAGACAACTGCCTCCCATTCTGAATCCGCTCACCAATCCAACTCACTGAACCAACGAGAAGAACCCATGAAATCGCATGCAAAGGTCGTGGTCATCGGGGGCGGTGTCGTCGGATGCTCGGTGCTGTTCCATCTCGCCCGCCACGGTTGGACCGATGTCGTGCTTCTGGAGCGCGACGAGCTGACCTCGGGCTCGACCTGGCATGCGGCCGGCGGCATGCACACCATCAATGGCGACCCCAACGTCGCCAAGCTGCAGAAATACACGATCTCGCTCTACAAGGAGATCGAGGAGCTTTCCGGCCAGGCGACGGGCGTGCACCTCACCGGCGGCGTGCTTTTGGCGGCGACCGAGGCGCGGCTCGACTGGCTGCGCGGCGTCGTTTCGAAAGGGCGCTATCTCGGCATCGACCTCGAGGTGATCTCGGCAAAGGAAGCGGCCGAACTGATGCCGCTCCTCGATCCAAAGCAATTCGTCGGCGCGGTGCGCAACAAGGAGGACGGCCATCTCGACCCGTCGGGCGTGACGCATGCCTATGCCAAGGCGGCGCGGAAACTGGGCGCCGAGGTGGAGCGTTTCACCAAGGTCGAGGACATCGTGCGCCGGCCTGACGGCTTGTGGCGCGTCATCACCAACAAGGGCGAGGTGATCGCTGAGCATGTCGTCAATGCCGGCGGGCTGTGGGCGCGCGAGGTCGGCCGCATGGTTGGGCTCGAGCTGCCGGTGCTGGCGATGGAACACATGTACCTGATCACCGAGGACATGCCGGAGGTCGCCGACTGGAACAAGAAGACCGGTACCGAGATCATCCACGCGGTCGATTTCGACGGCGAGCTCTATCTGCGCCAGGAGCGCGGCGGCATGCTGATGGGCACCTATGAAAAGGCGAACAAGGTCTGGTCCGAATTCTCCACACCTTGGAATTTCGGCCATGAGCTGCTGGAGCCGGATATCGACCGAATCGCGCCGTCGCTGGAAGTCGGCTTCCGCCATTTTCCAGCCTTCCAGAACACGGGCATCAAGCAGATCATCAATGGCCCGTTCACCTTTGCACCGGACGGCAATCCGCTGGTCGGCCCGGTGCGCGGCCTGCCGGGCTTCTGGGTCGCCTGCGGCGTCATGGCGGGCTTTTCTCAAGGGGGCGGCGTTGGCCTCGCGCTCTCCAACTGGATGATCGAAGGCGATCCCGGCGCCGATATCTGGGCGATGGACGTCGCACGCTATGGCGACTGGGCGACGATGGCCTACACCAATGCCAAGGTGCGCGAGAATTACTCGCGGCGCTTCTCGATCCGCTTCCCGAATGAAGAGCTGCCCGCGGGGCGTCCACTGAAGACGACGCCTCTCTACGACACGCTGTCGGCCAAGGGTGCGCAATGGGGCGTGGCCTATGGGCTGGAAGTGCCGCTCTGGTATGCGCCCGAAGGCGTCAAGGACGAGTTCTCTTGGCGACGCTCGAGCGACTTCGACCATGTCGCAAGCGAGGTCGCTGCCGTTCGCAACGGCGTCGGCCTGTCGGAGATTTCGAGCTTCGCCAAATACAAGGTCTCGGGCGAGGGCGCCGCGGCCTGGCTGGACCACGTGCTCGCCTGCAAATTACCCAAGCCTGGCCGCATGACGCTGGCGCCGATGCTGAAGGAAGATGGCAAGCTGATCGGCGATTTCACGCTTGCCAATGTCGGCGCCCCCAATACCAACAGCAACGAATGGTTCATCGCCGGCTCCGGCATAGCCGAGCAGTACCATATGCGCTGCTTCGAGGCGCATCTGCCCAAGGACGGCTCGGTGCGCATCGAGGCGCTGGGGCAGAAGCTCGCCGGCCTTGCCATCGCAGGCCCGAAGGCGAGGGAGATGCTGGCCAAAGTCACCCGCACCGATGTCTCCAACGCCGCGTTCCCGTTCATGGCGGTTGCGAGGATGGATATCGGCATGGCGCCCTGCCTGGTCGGCCGCGTCAGCTATACCGGCGATCTCGGCTACGAGATCTGGGTGGCACCGGAATATCAGCGTGCCGCGTACCAGGCGCTGATGGCAGCAGGCGAGGAATTCGGCATCGGCCTGTTCGGCTCGCGCGCGCTCAATGCGCTCAGGCTCGAAAAGAACTATGGCTCATGGGCGCGTGAATACCGGCCGATTTATGGGCCGCTGGAGGCCGGACTCGACCGGTTCGTCGCCTATGGCAAGGAGGTTGACTTCATCGGCAAGGAAGCAGCGCTCATCGAGCGCAAGCAAGGCGGCAAGCTGAGGCTGCGCGCCTTCATCGTCGAGGCAGACGATGCCGATGTCATCGGCGACGAGGCGATATGGCATGATGGCGCCGTGCGCGGCTGGGTCACCTCGGGCGGCTACGCCCACCATTCGAAGAAGTCGGTTGCCATGGGCTACGTACCGAAGGAGATCGCCGACAGACCGGACGGCTTCGAGATCGAGATCCTCGGCAAGCGCCATGCGGCGCGCGTCCAGACCGCGCCGCTGTTCGATGCCAATTTCGAGCGGATGCGCGCCTGAACCAGGCGCGGATGTCTAGGCAGATCAGGCACTGCGGCGGTTGTCCAGCGCGAAGGCGCCGGGGCCGGCGAAGATCAGATAGAGGAAGATGAAGCAGAACGAGATCGCCGCGTCGCCGCCGTTGTTGACCGGAAAGAAGTCGCGCGGCATGTGCGCCATGAAATAGGCGATCGCCATTTCTCCGGCGAGAAGGAAGGCGACCGGGCGGGTGAAAAGGCCAAGGGCCAGCAGGATGCCGCCGGCGAATTCGAGAATGGCGGCAGCCGTCGTCAGCCCGGTGAGGGCATGCGGCTCGGCGCTGATCGGGAAGTTGAACAGCTTCTGTGAGCCATGTTCGATGAACTGCAAGGCGGTCATGGTGCGGAGTGCGCCCAGAGCCTGCGGTCGGTATTGGGCAAGGCCTTCGAAAAGCTTCATCTAAAACTCCATTTTACCCCTCGCGACTGGCCATAAGTTATCGTGCGACAATGGACCACTCACTTCCCTCCGCCTGCCGTCAACATTCGGTGAGTGGCATGGTTTCATCGGTCTGGTGCGCTCTCGCAATAGTTGCAATTGTCTCCCTGTGGTTGTATTGATATTCGGATACACCAAACCATGCGGGAATCCCTTTGCCATGAAAAAAGTCGCCATCAGCCTATTCGCACTCCTTGCAGGCACGAGCTTCGCCATGGCCGGCGACGCGGGCTGCGATTCCTTCAAATGGCCGGTCACGCGAGAGCAGGCTCTGTTTCCGGCGGCGCCAGCCGCGCAGTCCGGCGCTACGCTAGCGGTCGGGCAAGCGGTGGATTTCTCGCTCGCAGCGGTCGACGTGGTCAGCTTTGAAGTGCCGCCGCAACGTGCACCGGCAGCCGGCACGTTCGGCGCGACTGCAAGCGTGACCGTGCCGCCTGAAGGCGAGCTCCAGTTCAGCCTGTCCGATGAGGCCTGGATCGATATCGTGCAGGACGGCCATGCCGTGAAGTCGGCGGGTTTCAGCGGCGTGAAGACCTGCCCGGGCATTCGCAAGAGCGTACGCTTCAAGCTGTCCGCCGGTCCGGCCACGGTGCAGCTCAGCGGCGCGAAGACGCCCGACCTCAAAGTGGCGGTGCTGACGCCGGAGTGACACCTGGGAGGGCCAGCGCCGGCGGGACAAGCGCCCCCTCTGTTCTGTCTATCC
>NZ_RZSC01000377.1:0-5680 GCF_003998155.1 Mesorhizobium sp. M1E.F.Ca.ET.063.01.1.1 | reverse complement strand
CCGACGGGATATTCCACCGCAGGGGGGGCGGGGGTTCCCGCCGTACCGAAGGCGCAGCCCGCGGCCAACGCGCCCATCATGACATCGGCGCGTGCATTCTCGTTCGACCCGTCACGATAGGCTGCTTCGAGGCTGCGGCCCAAAAGTCTGATTGCCAAAAGGGCGAAATGATCGGTCAGCACGCTCTTGCCGACGAAGACATGTCGTTGCGGCAGATCGGCATCGGCGTAGCGTCTTGCCGCGGTGAAGGCCTCGATCGCATGCGTCAGCGCGTCGGCACCGGCGATGGCTGTCAGGGAAGGGGGGCAGGTCGTCGTCAGATCCGGGTCGCAAAGCGCAACCGCGGCAATGAGGTGGGGGCTGGAAATGCCGACCTTGAGCGTCCGCTCCGGGTCGGAGATCACAGCGACCGGGGTCACCTCGGAGCCGGTGCCGGCCGTGGTCGGCACAGCGATCAGGGGCAGGGTGGGGCCCGGCACCTTGAACTCACCATAGTAGTCCTGGAGCTTGCCGCCATGGCTGAGCAGCAGCCCGGCGCATTTGGCCATGTCGAGGCAACTGCCGCCCCCAACCCCGATCACCATGTCCGGCTTGAAGCCTTTTGCTTCCGCGACACAGGCGCCGACGCTGTCGCGAGGCACGTCAGGCAAGGTCCGGTCGTGGACGAGTGTGTCGACCCCGGCAGTTTTCAATCCATCGAGGATTTCGACGAACTCTGACGTCTTGGCGAGGCGTTCGTCGGTGCAGATGAATGCGCGCCGGCCATATCGATCGGCAATGGCAGGCAGCGCATGGCGCTGGCCTTTACCAAAGAGAATTTCGCGCGGCAGGCGCGCGGCTGCAAACAAGGTCATGGACTGAGATCTTTCAAAACAAACCGATTGGCCAAGTGCCGCGATCGTCGCCGAGCCTGACTTGCGGGTCCCAGGGTTCAGCTTTCTTGCCGGTCCTGGCCGCCAGGCGCGGCCATAAAGGGTTCCCTAGCTCATTTGTTCGTATCCTCTATAAAATCGTATAGGATATAGTATTGAATTGACCGGAGCATCATGTTAGGGCTCGCTCCTGTCAAGAGGCAAAACGATGCAAGACCCCGATCTGACCGTCGACAACGAAGCTCGCTCTAGCGGCCGCATCCAGCGCGCCAACAGCTTGGCGGGCGATGTTTACGAAGCAATTTTTGCACAACTGATGTCGCTGAAGATTCCGCCGGGATCTCGGATTACCGTGGACAATCTTGTCAGGGAATTCGACGTTTCACACACGCCCATCCGCGAAGCGCTCGGTCGTCTGGAAGGCGAGGGCCTGGTCGTAAAAACTCACTTGATCGGCTATCGCGCCGCCCCGCAAATTACTCGGCGCCGGTTCGACGAGCTTTATGAATTGCGTCTTCTGCTCGAGCCCGCCGCCGCGGCCAAGGCCACGGCAACGCTTGACGAGGGGCGCCTCGCAGCTCTGCAGGAGGCGGCCGGCGTAATGGCCCGGCGGGTGGGTAAAGACGAGCGCCTCCGCTATTCCAACTTTGCGCGGCAAGACGCGATCTTTCACGACAAGATCATGGAGTTCGCGCAGAACGAGCTCATCCGCGAGACACTGAACCACCAGCATACCCATTTCCACATCTTCCGCCTGATGTACCACTCGCGCGTCACCGAAGAAGCGTTGGACGAGCACGAGGCCATTCTCGCCGCCTTCGCTGCCGGCGATGCGAGCGGCGCCGCCCATGCGATGCGCATCCACATCGAGAATTCGCGGGACCGACTCCTGCCTGCCTTCGAGTGACCGCTGCTATGTCCATTGCCGCTCGCATTGACAGAGATCGCGCTGTTGCGCCGGTCACCGCCCAGCCGGTCGCGCCCGTGCTGCGCGCCGAAAGCGTTTCCAAGCAGTATGTCGCCGTCACCGTGTTGTCGGATGTCACGCTCGATATCCTGCCCGGCGAGATCCATGCGATCATCGGCGAGAACGGGGCCGGCAAGTCGACGTTCATGCGGCTGCTTTCCGGCTACATCGCTGGCGCTCGGCGGCAACGGGATGAAGGACATCGTCAAGAAGGTGATCGACGGCGAAGCCATGACACCGGTCGAGACACCTTACCCGCCTTCGATGATCAAGACCGCCATCTACATGACAGTGGCGAACCTGATCGGCCAGGCGCCGGTCCGCGGCCACGTCAAGCTCGATGCGCCGCTCATCACCCAGGCCAACGCCAAGGAATACTACTTCCCGGATTCTTCCTTCTGACAATCGGCAAATCCAATTTGCGACAGCCAAGGCGCGACAGGGCCTTGGCATTTCAAAATCGAAAGGACAAGTCATGCCAGCCAAGAAGATTCTGATGCTGACCGGTGAGTTCACCGAGGAATACGAAATCTTTGTCTATCAGCAGGCGATGGAAGCCGTCGGTCACACCGTCCACGTCGTTTGCCCCGACAAGAATGCCGGCGACCTGATCAAGACCTCGCTGCACGATTTCGAGGGTGACCAGACCTACACCGAGAAGCTTGGTCACTATGCTCTGATCAACAAGACGTTCGCCGACGCGGAGAAACAGCTCGACCAGTACGATGCCGTCTATTGCGCCGGCGGCCGCGGACCGGAATACATCCGCACGGACAGGCGCATCCAGGCAATGGTGCGCCATTTCCACGAAACGAAGAAACCGATCTTCACTATCTGCCACGGCGTGCAGATCCTGATCGCGGTCGATGGTGTCGTACGCGGCAAGAAGGTAGGCGCGCTGGCGGCCTGCGAACCGGAAGTGACGCTCGCCGGCGGCACCTATATCGATCTATCTCCGACGGAGGCCTATGTCGACGGCACAATGGTCTCGGCCAAAGGCTGGACGGCGCTCGCAGCCTTCATCCGGGAATGCCTGAAGGTGCTCGGCACGGAAATCCGGCACGGCTAGCAGACGGCGCACTTCTCCTTCAAGATCGGTCACCGCGCTTTCGTATCGAACGCGATGGATCTTCGCCGGGAGCACCGTCTCCTAGCTGCCAACCGCTTCGAACCGTTGCTCAAACTCGCGACGCGGTTCGCGGCGAAGTTCCGCTGCCCGCAATCGGCGTTGGTGCGGTGCGTTCATCGTTTTTGAAGCCGGCACCTCTGCCGGCCTGCCGGCAGGATTGGCCCGGGATCAGCTCGGCATTTTAAGGCATGGTCTTGAGGATTGCGTGCAGCCCTTCATGCCCCAATTTAGGGACGGTCCGATCTGCGCTCAGATGTCGGGTTATTGCGCGCCCGGGCGGCGAGCGAACACTATTGTTCGAAAGGCTCTCCCAGCGAAGCCACGCCGTTGAGCTTGAGCAAACGCCGGTTCGAAGAAATGATGCCCAGCACGACGATTGTCACGAGATAAGGTAGGCTCGATAGAAGTTGCGAAGAAACGTCGAGCCCAGTTGTCTGGGCCGCGAGGCTTGCGAGGGACACGGCGCCGAAGAGGCAAGCACCGAGGAAGATACGGCTGGTAAGCCAGGTGCCGAAGACCACGAGCGCGATCGCGATCCAGCCGCGCCCGGCGATCATGCCATCGGCCCAGAGCGGAGTGTAGACCACGGCCGCGTAGGCACCGGCGAAACCCGCCAACGCGCCGCCGAAAGCGACCGCGGCGAAACGCACTGCGATTACCGGATAGCCTAGCGCACGGGCCGCCTTGGGATTCTCGCCGACGGCGCGCACGACAAGGCCGGTCTTGGTGTAGGCGAATATCGCCCAGATGGCGACGGTCGCAGCAAGCGAGAGCCACACGACGACGTCCTCGACGAACAGGCCGCCGATGACCGGGATATCTGAAAGCCAGGGCAATGAAAGCTTCGGTAGGCCTTTGACCGTGAGGCTCTCATAGCTCTTGCCGAACAGTGCCGAGAGGCCCTGGCCGAGTATGCCGATGGCGAGACCCACCGCGACCTGGTTGGCGCGGAACCCCAGCGCGATGACGGCAAAGACAAGGGAAAGAGCCGTGCTGGCGAGGCCCGCGGCGACGAAACCAAGGAGGTGGCCGCCGCCGTGATAGACGATGATGAAGGCGATGACCGCCCCCAGGGCCATCAGTCCCTCCACGCCGAGATTGAGGACGCCGGCCCGCTCGGCCACCATTTCGCCCAGCGCGGCCAAAAGGAACGGCGTGGCCGCCGCCAGCATTCCGGCGACGATGAACTCGAGGGCATTCATGGAGCGCTTCCGTGGGCGGCATGGCGCCATTCGAGCCGGTAGCGGACGAAGGCGATGGCGACGAGATAGGCGAGCAGCAGGCTGCCCTGGAAGACCCGGACCGCGGCGACGGGCAGGTTTGCCGAGACCATGGCGTTGTCGCCGCCGATATAGAGGGCCGCCATGAGCAGCGCGGAAAAAACGATGCCTATCGGGTGGAGGCCACCCAGATAGGCAACGATGATGGCCGCATAGCCGTAGCCGGTCGAGATGGAGCGCTGCAACTGGCCGAGCGGCCCCGCCACCTCGGCCGCCCCGGCGAGGCCTGCCGCGAAGCCGCCGATGAGGAGGGAAAGCCAGATCGCGCGTCCTTCGTTGAAGCCGGCGTATCCGGCCGCGCGCGGCGCAAGGCCGCCGACCTGCAGCTTGTAGCCAGCGAAACTCCTCTGCATGAAGACCCAGGCCGCAAGGGAGAACGCGAAGGCGATAAGCAGCGAGACGTTGACGCGGGTGCCGGGGATCAGGATCGGCACCATCGCGTCGTACTGGAACATCACCGACTGCGGGAAGTTGAAGCCGGCCGGGTCCTTCCAGGGGCCGAGAAGCAGATAGTTGAGCACCTGCGCGGCAACGAGCGCCAGCATGAGCGAAACGAGAATTTCGTTTGCGTTGAGCCGCACGCGCCAGAACGCTGTGAGCGAGGCCCAAAGCGCGCCGCCCAGTGCGCCGAGGACGAGCATGGCGGGCCAGATCCACTGGCCCGTCGCCTGCGGGAGCCAAATGGGAACGGCCGATGCGAAGATCGCGCCGAGGATGAACTGACCTTCGGCGCCGATGTTGAAGACCTTTGCGCGAAAGCCGATGGCAAGCCCCTGCGCGATCAGCAGCAGCGGCCCCATCTTCAGCAGGACTTCCGAGAAGGAGGCCCAGGACAGGAAAGGCTCCAGAAGCATCGCGTGGAAAACAGCGGCCGGATCTCGGCCCATCAGGAGGTAGAGCGCGAGATTGAGCAGCGTCGCCAGGCCGAGCGCGGCGGGCGGGGCGACCAGCTTGATTGCAAGCGAGGCGTGCTCCCGGCGAACCAGAACGGGAAGGAACGGCCGAAACAGAGCGCTCATGCGGGGACCTTTTCGGCCGTCGAATGCGCGCCGATCATGTAGCGGCCGATCTCCTCGGGTCTGGTGTCGCGCGTCACCAGCGGCGGGCTCAGCCGGCCCTGATGGATCACCTGGATCGAATCGCAGAGCTCGAACAGTTCCTCGAGTTCCTCCGAGATGACGAGGATGGCCATGCCTTCGTTGCGCAGCGCGACAAGGCGCCGGCGGATGGCGGATGCGGCGCCGATATCCACGCCCCAGGTGGGCTGCGCCACGAACAGCAATTTCGGGGACAGCATGATCTCGCGGCCTATGATGAACTTCTGCAGATTGCCCCCCGAAAGCGCCCCGGCCTCCGTTTCGGAACCCGGCGTGCGCACGTCGTATTGCCGGATGCAGTCCTCCGTGAAAGCCTTGGCGCGGGCCGTGTCGAC
>NZ_RZSC01000376.1:0-5681 GCF_003998155.1 Mesorhizobium sp. M1E.F.Ca.ET.063.01.1.1 | reverse complement strand
GGTAATAGGCGTCGTAGTAACCGGCCGACAGCACGTAGGTGCCGATCATGATGCGGCGCTTGACCTCACGGCCGAAGCCGGCGGCGCGCGACTTCTCGTACATCTCGACAATGTCCTTGCCGGGCACGCGCAACCCGTAGCGCACGCCGTCATAGCGGGCGAGGTTGGACGAGGCTTCGGCGGGCGCCACGATGTAATAGGCCGGCAGCGCGTATTTGGTGTGCGGCAGCGAGATGTCGACGATCTCGGCGCCGGCATCCTTCAGCCAGGCAATGCCTTTCTGCCAGAGCGCCTCGATGTCTTGCGGCATGCCGTCGACGCGGTATTCCTTCGGAATGCCGACCTTCATGCCCTTGATCGGCTTGCCGATCACCGCTTCGTAGTCAGGCACCGGCCGGTCGACCGAGGTCGTGTCCTTCGGGTCGGAGGAGGCCATCGACTTCAACAGGATGGCGGCGTCGCGCACGTCGCGCGCGATCGGACCCGCCTGGTCGAGCGAGGAGGCGAAGGCGACCACGCCCCAGCGCGAGCAGCGGCCATAGGTCGGCTTGATGCCGACCGTGCCGGTGAAGGCGGCGGGCTGGCGGATCGAACCGCCGGTGTCGGTCGCGGTGGCGCCCGCGCAGAGGAAGGCCGCGACGGCCGAGGCCGATCCGCCGGACGAGCCGCCCGGCACCAGCTGGGCGTTATCCAGGGTCCGCGCGGTTTTCGCGCCGCCGGCCGAGACGAAGCCGCCGTCACCCTGATGCGTCGTCGGCATCACCACCGTGTCGAGGCGCGAGCGCCGCCATGGATTGATGACCGGACCGTAATAGGAGGTTTCGTTGGACGAGCCCATGGCGAACTCGTCCATGTTGAGCTTGCCGAGCATGACGGCGCCGTCGGCCCAGAGATTGCTGGTCACGGTCGATTCGTAGTGTGGCTTGAAGCCGTCCAGCACATGGCTGCAGGCCTGGGTGTGGACGCCTTCGGTGGCGAACAGATCCTTGATACCGAGCGGAATGCCTTCCAGCGCCCCGCCCTCGCCTTTCGCGAGCTTGGCATCGGAGCCCTTGGCCATGTCGCGCGCCTTGTCGGCGGTGACGGCAATATAGGCATTGAGCACCGGATTGGCGCGCTCGATCGCCGAGAGATAGGCTTCCGTGATCTCGGCAGCCGAGATCTCCTTGCCGCGCAGCTTGGCGCGGGCCTCGGAAATGGTGAGATGTGTGAGGTCGCTCATCAGGCAAGGCTCTTTTCGTAAAACACCGACCACTCGGAGTCGGGATAATCCAGCACCGGGCCGCAACGCGAAAAACCGGCGCGCTCATAGACGGTCCAAGCGGCGGGATGGCGGTCGCCGGTCTCCAGAACCAGGCGCTTCAGCCCTTCCTGCCGCGCCAGCGCCTCGACCCGCGCGACGATCTCAGCGCCGATCTTGCGGCCGCGATGCGAGGGCCGCGTATACATGCGCTTGACCTCGCCGGTCGCCCCGCCATGGCGCTTCAGCGCGCCGCAGCCGACGGCAAGACCACCGTCGCGGGCGATGAACACGGTCGTGTCATGGCCAGCCATCTGCTCGACGGTCAGGTGATAGCAATGTTCCGGCGGCGTCAGTTCGAGCAGCGCCGCGTTGAGCTCCGCGATCAGCGCGCGCACCTCGTCCTGCAAGGGCGTCTCGACGGCGATCTCGACGGCCATCGTGCCCTACTCCACGACCTTGGGAACGAGGAAGAAATTCTCGTCCGTAGCCGGCGCGTTGGCGACGATGTCGGCCGCCTTGCTGCCGTCGGTGACGACGTCCTGGCGCTTCTTCATCTCCATCGGCGTGACCGAGGTCATCGGCTCGACGCCGGACACATCGACCTCGTTCAGTTGCTCGACGAAGCCGAGGATGGCGTTCAGTTCGCCTGTCATGCGTTCGGCGTCCTCCTCGCTCACCGCAATACGGGCAAGGTGCGCGACGCGCTTCACGGTCTGAAGATCAACGGACATATCTATCGCCTCGGGAAAACCAGTGCGGGCTATAGCGGCGCGGCGCTTGCGGCGCAATATCGATCATGTTGAACCGAGTGGACTGCGGACCGCTCCGGCGCCTGGAAGAAGGCCGGCTCAGATCGCGATCGGTTTGCCGATCTCCGGCAGCGCCACCTTGACGCCGGAGCCTTCCATGCCGGCCACGAATTTGTCGGCGGTCTGGTCGATGATCGGGAAGGTGCCGAAATGGCAGGGAATGACCGTATCGAAGTTGAAGAAGCGACGGCAGGCAAGGGCCGCCACCGCGCCGCCCATGGTGAAGCGGTCGCCGATCGGCACGATCCCGATCTTCGGCTCATGCAATTCGTTGATCAGCCCCATGTCGGAAAAGATATCGGTGTCGCCCATGTGATAGAGCGTCCTGTCCTGCGGGAAATGCAGCACCAGCCCGCCTGGATTGCCGAGATAGGTGTTGGTGCCGCCCTGGCCGCCGAACGAGGAGGAATGCAGCGCCTGGACGAAGGTGACGGTGAAGGGACCGCAATCGACGGTGCCGCCGATATTGCCGGGATTGATCTTCTTGTCGCTGACGCCCTGGCCGACGAGATACATGCACACTTCGAAATTGGCGACCAGCATGGCGCCGCTCTTGTTCAGCACCTCGATCGAACCGCTGACATGGTCATTATGGCCGTGCGTCAAGAGAACATGCGTCACCCCTTCCGCCGGGCCTTCCCAGCCGCCCGTCCAGGACGGATTGCCGACCAGATACGGATCGATGAGGATATTGGCGTCCTTTGTCTCGATGCGGAATGCCGAATGTCCGTACCAGGTCAGTTTCATGAATGCGTTCCTCGATTTTCTCGTTATCAAAGGATAGAACGCCGACGGCAAATTGAAAGTCCCGCGGCCTGTCAAAAAGCCGCGCGGCGAATCACTGGGGTGGGCCGTTGAGCATCATCAGCATCGAGGAATTGCCGGCCCGGCTCGCGGGCGGCCGCACGCTTGCCGGCCTCGACCTCGGCGACAAGACGATCGGCGTGGCGGTGTCGGACCGCGGCCTGTCCTTTGCCCATCCGCGCCCGGTCATCCTGCGCAAGAAGTTTTCGCTCGATGCCGCCCAGTTGCTGGCTCAGCTCGAGAAGGACAATGTCGGCGCGATCGTGCTCGGCCTTCCCGTCAACATGGACGGGTCGGAAGGGCCGCGCGCGCAAAAATCCCGCGCCTTCGCGCGCAACATGGCGACCTTGTCCGACCTGCCTTTTGTACTCTGGGACGAGCGGCTGTCGACGGTCGCCGCTGAAAGAACGCTGATCGAGATGGATTTCTCGCGCAAGAAGCGCGCCGGCAAGATCGATTCGGCGGCCGCCGCCTTTATTCTGCAGGGAGCGTTGGACCGGCTTCAGTCGCTCGGCCGATCCGCTCCGGACTGACCGGGCCGTCTCGGCGCTGACTGATCCACTCGGCGATCTGGCGCCGGCGGCGGAATGCCACCAGTCCGAGCAGCAGGAAAGTGTCGAACACGCAGGCCCGCGCGACCATGCCCGGGATGATCGCCGGATCGATGCCGAGCATCTGGCCGTAAATCTGGAAGACCAGGTCATGCAACTGGCGGCTGAGCATGACGTAGCCGAAATTGAGGTCGTTGAGCGACAGGAAGAACCAGCCCCAGAAAAGGACCAGCGGAGCAGCCCAGAATGCGAACAGCGTGCGCATCAGCGGCGACCTCCCGGCCTGGTTTCCGGGTGACTGGAGATGCGGGACAGCAGCGAACTGTGCGCGGCGCCCGTTGCGATGCGATGAGCAGCCAGGCGGGCCTCGTTCTCGTGCATGGCCGAGCGTCGCTCGGCGAGCACTGCGACATAAGAGGCAAGCAGCGCCGTCATCTGGACGGCGACCACCATGAACAGCCCGTTGATGCCTTGCGCGGCGCCACCCACGAGGATGATCGACAGCAGGAAAGAGGCAAAGATGAAGGCGATCCGCACCACTGCGTCGCCGGCATCCGGCCTTGTCGCGATGTTGAGCAGCGTTTCGACGAAAGCCCAGCAGAACAGCAGCGCGACAATCAGCAGCGCGATCGAAAGCGGCGCGACGACGAGGGCCTGATCGAGACCCGGAAAGCGGCTGCTTTGCACAGATACGCCAAGCACGCCGAGCGCCGACGCGATGCCGCGATCGCCATCCATGCAGATATAGGCCAGCAGGGCGAAAACGACCGCCCAGTGCAAGGCCAGAAATGATGTCAACACGTGCCGCATGCGCTTCCTGCCTGGCGGAGCACGGGCTCATGGTTAACACTTCCCTACTCCGGTGGACAGAGTGGTCTCTGTAAGGGCTCCCCGCAACGGAAACCATTTGTTAGGGTTAACGGCCATCCACAGGCCGGCGATGGCGCGGCTTGTCGGGGCTGTTCAGGTCAGCGGTGGATAGAGCGTGTCGATGATCATGCGCGCGTCATGGCGCGAATCGAGCATGCCGTAGGTGGTTCGCCACTGGCCGCCGAGCCGAGTTTCGACGAAGGCGTCGGCAATCCGCCCTGCCCCCAGCCTGCGCAGCTCCGCCGCCGCCGCCGACAGCGCCAGTTGCTCGGTGAGCAGGCGCGCCGAGCCCTCATCGGTCGAAGCGACCTGCATCGCCGCTTTGAGCACGCCGATGGTGCCGCGCCCGCCGGTGCCGAGATCGCGGTCGATGCCGGCCAGCACCTCCTCGAACAGGGCGGGCGCGCGGCCGAGCACGCGCAGCACGTCGAGCGCCATGACATTGCCCGAGCCTTCCCAGATCGCGTTGACCGGGGCCTCGCGATAGTAACGGGCGAGCGGCGCTTCCTCGACATAGCCGTTGCCGCCGAGGCACTCCATGGCCTCGTAAAGCAGCGGCGGCGCGATCTTGCAGACCCAGTATTTGACCACCGGCGTCATGGCGCGGGCAAAGGCCGCCTCGCCGCGATCGCTTGCCGCCTCGTCGAAGGAGCGCGCGAGCCGGAACGACAGCGCGGTGGCGGCGGCGACGTCGAGCGCCATGTCGGCCAGCACCCGCTGCATCAGCGGCTGGTCGACCAAATTGGCGCCGAACACCTGGCGATAGCGGGAGTGGTGGACGGCCTCGGCCAACCCTGCCCGCATGATAGCCGAAGACGCTACGGCGCAGTCGAGCCGGGTCAGCGTCACCATATCCATGATCGTCTTGACGCCGGCGCCGGGCTCGCCGACCATCTCGCCGATGGCGTTGACGAACTCGACTTCCGACGAGGCGTTGGAGCGGTTGCCGAGCTTGTCCTTGAGGCGTTGGAAGCGAAATCCGTTGCTGGAGCCATCACCCAGGATGCGTGGAACGAGGAAGCAGGATAGGCCCTCCGGCGCCTGGGCTAGCGCCAGGAAAGCATCCGACATCGGCGCCGACATGAACCATTTGTGCCCGGCGAGCCGATAGAAGCCACTGCCGATGCGTTCGGCCTTGGTGACATTGGCGCGTACATCGGTGCCGCCCTGCTTTTCGGTCATGCCCATGCCGAGCGTAAGCCCGGTCTTTTCAACCGGCGGCTTCTGGCTCTGGTCGTATTTGCGCGTCGTCACGCGCGGCGCCCATTCGCGGAACAGTTTCGGGCTCGCCATCAGCGCCGCCAGCGAGGCGCTGGTCATGGTGATGGGGCAAAGATGCCCGGTCTCCAATTCAGCGGTCAGGTAGAAGCGCGCCGCCCTCACCTGATGGCGGCGGCCGATCTC
>NZ_RZSC01000375.1:0-5682 GCF_003998155.1 Mesorhizobium sp. M1E.F.Ca.ET.063.01.1.1 | reverse complement strand
GCCCGGCGCAGTGCCGTCCGACGTCGGCAGCGGGCGGATGCCAGAATAGGCATAGACGATCTGCTCGCGCCCGAAGGAAAGACCGGGCAAAAGCGCGCGCAAGCTCGCCAGGAAATAGTCGATCTCGTCATCCTCGCAGCGCACCGTCTCGGGATCGGCGGCGCGGATATCGGTCGAGCCAACCAGCGCCCGGCCGAGATAGTCGAACACCAGGCATATGCGGCCGTCATTGGCCTCGAAGTAGATCATGCGGCCTTTCAACGCCCGCAGCAAGTCGGGATGATCGAGCAGTATGTGCGAACCCTTGGTGCCACCGACCAGTCGCGACGGTGCGCCAAGCGCTGCGTTGACACGATCGATCCATGGCCCCGCCGCGTTGACGACGATGCGCGGTCGGAAGCAGCGCTCGCCGCCCTCCGGCAGGGCGAAGCGCACGACGCCGCCGTCGCTGTCCAGCAGATGCGCGTAGTTGAAGGCCTCGGATTGAGGGCTGGCCCTGATGCCGTCCTGAAGAAGCTCGAGCACCAGCCGTTCGGGATGACGGACGGTGGCGTCATAGTAGGTACCGGCCGCCACGATGCGTGGCGTCAACGGCGGTATCTCGGTCAACGCCCGCGCTTTCGACCACAGCGTATGCCTGGGCATGACGCGGTGGCGGGCGCCGTAGAAGTCGTACATGGCGAGACCGATCTTGATCAGGAGAGCGCCGCGGCCGCGCGGCGCGGTCGTGCTGCCGAAAAGGGTGCGCAGCGCCGCCCCGATCCCCGTCAGCCAGGAAAAGATCGGGATGACGGTCGGCAGCGGCCGCACGGCATGCGGCGCGTTGCGCAACAGAAGGTTGCGCTCCAGCGTCGATTGCGCGACGAGGCTCAACTCGCCCGTCTCGAGATATTTGATACCGCCATGGATGAGCCGCGACGGTGCGGCGCTGGTGCCGGAACCGAAATCCGCCTTGTCGACGATCGCGACCTTCAGGCCCTGTTCGCACAGATCGCGAAACAGGCCGGCGCCGTTGATGCCGGCACCGATGATGAGGACATCGACATCCCGTGACGTCGCGGTCATTGCACCGGCACGATCTTGAGATTGACCCCGGCCGCCTTCAGGCTGCCGGCAATCTCGTCGGGAAGGCCGTCGTCGCTGAGCACGAGATCGAAGTCGGTGAGGTCTGCAAACAGATGCAGCGCCACCTTGCCGAACTTGGAGGAATCGATGAGCAGTACCGTGCGCGAGGCGGCGGCGGCCATGGCCTGCTTTACGCGCACCACCTGCGGATCCTGGATCAGCGTCGCGGTCTTGTCGATCGCCGAGGCCGAGCAGATGAGCAGATTCACCCTGATCTTCTGCAGAGCGCTCTCGCAGATGTGGCCGATGAAGGCGTTGTAGGTCGGGTGGTATTCGCCGCCTAGCAGGATCAGCTTCAGGTCGTCCTTGTCCACCAGTTGTTCCGCCAGAGACAGGCTGTTGGTGACGATGGTCAACGGCGCGATCTGCGGCAGGAACGGGCCGACCGCGTTGGCGGTGGTCGAATCGTCAAGAAGAACGACCTGGCCCGGCTCGATCTCGGCCAGAACCGCCCGGGCGAGCGCCTGCTTGGCGGCGGTCGCATGGGTCTGGCGGAAGCGGAAAAGGCTCTCGTAGACGCCGGACGGCTGCGCGCTGACCGCTCCATGCAGCTTGCGCAACACACCCTGGCGCGCCAGTTCATCGACGTGGCGATGGATCGTCATGCGCGAGACGCCAAAGGCCGCGACAAGCTCGTCGATGCGCGCCTCGCCATGCTGAATGACATAGTCGGCAATGTCCTGCCGGCGATTGTCCGCGTTCATGGCTTCCCCTTTTCCGCGAGCGCTTCGATCGACGGCCAGGCGTCGGCGAGGCGGTTGGCGATGTCGCAGTGCAGCCGGTAGCGCTTGTCCATGGCAGCGCTGCGCTCGGGGTCGGGCCGGTAGGCGCGGCCGAGCGTGGCGAGCTCGCGCGGATCGTGCCGTGGGGAAGCGAACAGGCCGACGCCGGCTCCGGCGCACAGCGCCGCGCCCCACGCGGCGGCCTCCTCCGTCTCGGTGACCGTGATCGGCATGCCGAGCACATCGGCGAAGATCTGCGCGAAGGCGGAATTACGGGAAATGCCGCCGGTCAGCCGCGCCTCGCGCGCCGGGAAGCCTTCGCGCAGCGCATCGACGTGAACGCGATGGTTGAAGGCAATGCCTTCGATCACCGCCCGCAGCATGTCGCCGCGGTCATGCCAGCCGCGCAGCCCGAGGAAGCCGGCGCTGGCAGCCGGACCATGCGGCGAGCCGAACAGATAGGGATGGAAGAGCAGTGTCGACGGCCGCGCCAACGCCGCCTCGATTTCCGGACCGACGATGGCGTGGATCGAGCGCCCGTCAGCTTCCGCCTGCGCCCGTTCGGAACCGCACAGCGTGTCGAGGAACCAGTCGTAGTTCGCCGCCGACGCCGGCGAGATCGACATGTTGTTCCATTCGCCGGGCTTCAATCCGTTGCGGCAGAACCACCGGGCATCGATGCGTGGCGCGGCCGAGACCGTCTCGTTGATCGAATAGGTGCCGGCAACGATGGCGACCACGCCCTCGCCATAGCCGCCGATGCCAAGCGCCGAGG
The DNA here is from genome assembly GCF_003998155.1 of Mesorhizobium sp. M1E.F.Ca.ET.063.01.1.1. Classification (NCBI taxonomy): domain Bacteria; kingdom Pseudomonadati; phylum Pseudomonadota; class Alphaproteobacteria; order Hyphomicrobiales; family Phyllobacteriaceae; genus Mesorhizobium; species Mesorhizobium sp. M1E.F.Ca.ET.063.01.1.1. The sequence goes on along the minus strand of NZ_RZSC01000375.1, from coordinate 3,060 downwards.
CGGTCACGTCGTGCAGGCCGGCCACAACCGGCGTGCCGGCGACGAGGCCCGTGTCCCGGGCCGCTTGCGCCGTAATGGTGCCGACCAACTCGTCCGGCCGCGCGATCGGCGGCAGGGCATCGCCGAGCGCTTCGAGACCGAAGATCGAGAGGATGTCCGGCGCGTATGCTTGCGTATCGACCGCCGTGAACGAAGTGCTCGCTTCGGTGAGATCGGTGCCGAGGCTTCCCGTCAGGCAGAAACGCAGCCAGTCCTTGCAGGCAAGCACGTGGCCGATATGGGCAAAGCGCTCCGGCTCGTGATCGCGTATCCAGGCCAGCAGCGAAGACGGCGCCGAGGCATGCGGCGCCTGACCGGTCTGCGACAGAGCCTTCCTGGCCGTCCCATCGGCGTTCCATCGGGCCGCAACGTCTCCAGCCCGGCTGTCCAGCGACAGGATGCCGTGTCCGAGCGGCTGGCGATCACGATCGAGCATATAGAGCCCGTCGCCGTGCGCAGTGGTGGCGACGGCGGCGATGTCGGAGGCCGGTCGGCCGCAATCGGACAGCGCTTGCGCGATCGCTTCGGCGGCAGCCCGCCAAAGGCCGTTCATATCGCGCTCGACGTGGCGCGGCTCGGACATGATCTGCGCCACCCGGCGGCGGGCCACGGCCAGCGGGGCGCCGGCCTCGTCGAAAACCACCGCCTTGGTCATGGTCAGGCCGCTATCAATTCCCAGCAGACAGGGCATCCGCTCCTCGCCATGCACATAGCGTGCATCTCCTAGAGAATGCCCATATCATGATGTTAAATTAACATCAATAAGTGTTACAATTCGGATGCCGCGGCGTCTCCTTGCCGAACGGGGGCGACGATGACGTTCATGCCGCCTGCCTTCATCGCCTCGATCTGCCTGGGTGGGGTCCCATCGTCGACGACGATGACGTCGAACTCGTTGAGCGCGCACATGGCATACAGTGCCCGGCGCTCGAACTTGGTGTGGTCAGCCAGCAGGATGCGCATGGCGGAGCTGTCGAACATGGCGCGTTTGGTCTCGACCATTTCCGGCGACTGGTGGAACACCATGCCGTCGGTGATGGCCGACATCGACATGAAGACGCGATCGGCCCTCAGCCGCCGGATCTCCGTGACCGTGACCGGCCCCATGAAGGCATTGCACCAGTTGTAGAACTGGCCGCCAAGCCCGAGCAGCGTGAGGTCCCGCGTGCCCTTCAACTCGTTCATCAGGGTGATGGAATTGGTGATCGCCGTCAGCGGCACGCGCGCCGCAAGATGCGGCACGAGCTGCAGGACGGTGGTGGAATCGTCGAAGAAGACGGCCTGGCCGGGTTCCAGGAAGGCGGACGCCGCCTGCGCGATCGCGCGCTTCTCGGCAGACTGGCGCGACGAGCGGTAGACGTCGCTCGATTCGATGAGGCTGGTCGGCGCGGCCGAGACGATGCCGCGCGTCTTGCGCAGCAGACCCTTCTCGACCAGTTCGTCCAGGTCGCGGTGCGCGGTCATCAGGCTGATGCCGAAGCGTTCGGTGAGGTCCTCGATGCGCATCGTGCCCTCGGCCAGCACGGCCTCGGCCATCATCCGGCGGCGTGCAAGCTGACGCGCGTGGCGGCTGTCGGCGGGCACCTGATCCGCAGCAAGGGTCTTCAACGCCTGCTCGGGCCGAATCTCGCGATCTTTCATCCAAGCCTCTCCTGCCGATGCCATTCGCATATCTGGCGCCGATGGCAAGCGGTGCGTTAAGGGCGAGCAGTGTTTTGCGCATCGAATGCATTCTGCGCGGCAGGAAAAGGGGCGCGCATGATGCGCGCCCCAGTCCGTGGTTTACTGGGAAAGCGTAAACGGCCCTGTGTATTTGTCGACATTGTCCTTGGTGATCAGGGCACAATCGAAGAGCTGCTTCTCGGAGGACGCGCCTGTCGAGCCGGTCTTGATGAACTTGTCGGCCTGCTTTACGGCTTCGGCCGAGAAGACCGCGACAGGCTGCAGTACCGTGTATTGCATTTCGCCCGCCTTGACGGCGGCGACCGCGTCCGGCGAGCCGTCGAAGCCGCCGACCTTCACCTGGTCGAGCTTGCCCGCTTCCTTCAGCGCCGCAATGGCGCCAAGGGCCATCTCGTCGTTGCCGGAAATGACACCCGCGACGTCGGGGTGGGCCTGCAGCAGCGATTGCATTTTCTGGTAGCCTTGGGTGCGGTCCCAGTTGGCCACTTCCTTGCCGGCCTTCTTGAGGTCCGGATACTGGGTAAGCACGGTCTCATAGCCGTTCGAGCGTGTCGCCGCATTGTTGTCGGCCGGGTTGCCGAACAACTCGACATAGTTGCCCTTGTCGCCGATCGCCTCGACCCATTGCTGCGCGCCGATCGCGGCGCCTTGGGCGTTGTTGGAGACGAGCTGTGCCTTGGCGAGACCATCCTGGTTGATCTCGGCGTTGACCAGGAAGACCGGGATGTTGGCGGCGACCGCCTTCTTGATCGCGCCGACCGAACCGTCGGCATTGGCCGGGTCGAGGATGATCGCCACCGATTTGTTGGTGATGGCAGTGTCGATCATCGTGCTTTCGGTATTGGTGTCGCCCTTGTGGGCGCTGACATTGGCTGTGTAGCCGAGACTCTCGGCTGTGGCCTTGGCGACCTGGCCCTCGGTGAGCCAATACGGATTGGCCGGATCGGTCACGATGATGCTGATCAAGCCCGCCGCCCAGGCATGGCTTGCCATGAACGGCAGCGTCGCGGCAGCGACCAAGAGCATCCTTCTGGTTTTATTGATCATTTCTCTCTCTCTCCCTTTTACAGATTGCGGTTGCGGATTGCGGTTGCCGATTTGTCTCGGCCTTCTTTCCGGTCGGTCTCCTTGCGTCCCGGAGAAGCTTGCGGCGAGGCGCGGCATCATTGTCGGACGCCGCGGGCCCCGTACTGGATGGTGTTCATGAGCACGGCGAGCACGATGACGGCGCCGGTGAAGACGGTCTGCCAGTAGGACGACACGCCGATGATGACGAGGCCGTCCGAAAGAAAGCCGATGACGAACGCGCCGAGCATGGTGCCGCGCACCGTGCCGCGG
>NZ_RZSC01000374.1:0-5685 GCF_003998155.1 Mesorhizobium sp. M1E.F.Ca.ET.063.01.1.1 | reverse complement strand
GGGATGTATTTCTGCAGGCCGCCGATGAAGTGCGCGAACATCTCGCTGTCCTCGCCGTCTTTGCCGGCGAACAAGGGCTCGCCGCTCTCGTCGACGATCGACATATGCAGGTGCATCGAGCTGCCGGCCTGCGCCGCGATCGGTTTCGCCATGAAGGTGGCGTGCATGCCGTTCGCCTGCGCCGCCTGCCGCGCAATACGTTTGAACAGCAGCGCCTTGTCGGCCAGCGCCAGCGGATCGCCATGCAGGAAGTTGATTTCCAACTGCGCCGTGCCGGATTCATGGATCAGCGTGTCGAGCGGCAACCCAGCCGCCGCCGAATGCGCATAGATGCGTTGGATAACCGGCTCGAACTCCTCCAGCGCCTGCATGTCGTAAGGATGCTGCACGTTTTCCGGACGGCCGTTGCGCCCAACCGGCGCGGTCAGCGGCCGGTCCGGATCGGGGTTTGGCGCCGTGAGATAGAATTCCAGCTCCGGCGCCATCACCGCGCGCCAGCCGCGCCGACGGTAGAGATCGAGCACGGCCCGCAGCACATGGCGCGGCGAGGCCATCCATGGCCGGTCGTCCATGTGGAATGTGTCGGCAAAGACATAGGCCTTGCCGGCGCCGGCGCCCGGCGCATGGCAAAGCGTCGACAGGTCCGGCACCATGCGCATGTCGGGGTCCTGATAGGCAAAGCCCTCATCGATGGAGCCGGAATAGCGGCCGTCGATGGCGACCAGGAAGGCACTGCTCGGCAGGCAAAGCGCCCGGTCCTCGAGCGACTTGAGGAACTTGGCCGCCGGCAAGGCCTTGCCGCGCAGCACGCCGTTGACGTCGGGCACGAGGCATTCGACCTCGTTTATCCCATGCGTTGTCAGCCAGCTTTGCGGATCGGCGCTGCTGGAGGGTGAAAAGTCCTGTTTATCAAGCATCGGTCATGTCCGTACGAAGGAGAGATCGCTTCGGCGGGCACGTCCGTTCCGGGCAGATGTTTATGTAAGCTGCGCTATCCGAAGGACGCCCGCCTGATGGCCGGCCCGGAGGCCGGATTGAGCGTCCTCGCTACCCCTTCGGTCCAACCATCACGAACGACATGCGAGCCGACCTTGGTCTCCTCCGCGCGTTGCAAATTCTCGTGCCGGCAGCAGCGCATGATCAGTGATATCCCGCCGAAGCGCGGTTTCTTGCGGCCGGAATTGAAAACGGCCGAGAGCGGGAGAGCCTTTTTGCCACTTGTACGGCAAGCCTCGTCTAGGAACCTGACCTATGGTTTGACCGATCGTTGCTTCCGGCGCAAGCACGCTTCGCCGAACAGGCTCATCGCACTTCCGGGCCGGCGCCTCAGCCGATGCTCTCGCCACCGTCCACGACCAGCGCCTGGCCGGTCATGAAGGACGAGCGGTCGGAGACGAGGAACAGGATCGCTTCGGCGATCTCCTGCGCGCTCGCCCAGCGCCCCATCGGGATCTTGGTGCGGACATAGTTTTCGATCGCATCGCGCCCGCCCATCTGGGCGATGAACGGCTCGTTGAACGGCGTGTCGACCCAGCCCGGGCAGAGCGCGTTGATGCGCACATTGTGCTTGGCGTAGTCGAGCGACATCTGCCTGGTCATCGCCACCACGGCGTGCTTCGACGTGGCGTAGGCGATCATCTCGCGATCGTAGAAAACGCCGGAATTCGAAGCGGTGTTGAGGATGACGCCGCCGCCCTGCGCGATCATCGCCGGCATTACCGTCTTGGCAGCGAGGAACTGGGCCCGCACATTGATCCGCCACGAGGCGTCCATGCCGTCGGTGCTCACTTCGGTCAGCGTGCCGCCGACCTGGATGCCGGCGTGGCTGTGCAGGATGTCGATCCGGCCATGCTTGTCCAGCGTTCCCGCGATCAGACCCTCGACCGCCGTGTCGCTGCCTACATCGGCGGCGACCGCTTCGGCGCGGCCGCCGGCTTGGCGGATGTCGGACGCGGTGGCTTCGCCGGCCGTCCGGTCCCGGTCGGCGATCACCACGACCGCCCCCTCGCTTGCCATGATCATGGCGCCGGCGCGCCCGATGCCCGACCCCGCGCCCGTCACCACGGCGATGCGATCTTTCAAAATCATGGATTTGTCTTTCAAGGCGATGGCTTTCGTCGGCCGAGCTGCCACTGGGCGAGCAGGACGAGCAGGACCGAGGCGGCGAGCACGATCGTCGCGACGGCATTGATCTCCGGCGTCACGCCGCGCCGGATCGAGGCAAAGACATAGATCGGCAGTGTCGTCTGCGCGCCGGCGACGAAGAAGGCGATGATGAAATCGTCGAAGGAGAAGGTGAAGGCAAGCAGGAAGCCGGCGATCACCGCCGGCATGATCTGCGGCAGCACGATCGAACGGAACGTCGTCAGCGGCGTGGCATAGAGGTCGCTCGACGCCTCGACCAGGTTGCGGTCGAGGCTGCTGAGCCGCGTGCCGACGATCATCGTCACCAGCGCCATCGAGAACAGGCCGTGTGCAGCGATGATCGAGCCATAGCCGAGCGCAAGCCGCGGCGGCTGGTCGGTCGGCCACAGCGAAGCGAGGAACGGATTGACGACGGCAAAGAGCTGCACCAGCGCGACCAGCGTCGAAATGCCGATGACGACGCCCGGCACCACGATCGCGGCGCCCAGCAGCGCATCGAACAGCGCCCGTGTCCGCACGCCGACGCGTTGCAGCCCAAGCGCGGCGGCCGTGCCGCAAACGGCCGCGAGCAGCGCGCTGGTAGCGGCGATGAACAGGCTGTTCTTCAGCGCCTCGACCAGGAACGGATTCGACAGCGCCTTGCCGTACCATTGCACCGAGAAGCCGGTGAACTCGCTGGCATGCTGGCCGGCATTGAAGGAGAACAGCACGACCAGCGCGATCGGCAGATAAAGGAAGGCAAAGACGGCGACGACGAAGGCGCGCATCAGATCAGATCCACCCGGCGTGCGCCCGACAACCGGGTCGAGATGCGGTTGGCGACGATCAGCACCGCCACCGAGACCAGCACCAGGGTGATGGCGATCGCCGATCCGAACGGCCAGTTGCGCGACTGCAGGAAGAGGTCGACCAGCGCGTTGCCGATGAAGAACACCTTGCCGCCGCCGAGCAGCGTCGGGATCAGATATTCGCCGAGCAGCAGGATCATCACCAGGGAGAAGCCGGTCATCACGCCGGGCAGCGAAAGTCTCAGCGTCACGCCGAGGAATGTGAACAAAGGCGTAGCGCCGAGATCGGCGGACGCCTCCAACAGCCGGCGGTCAAGCCGCTCCAGGCTGACATAGATCGGCAGGATCATCAGCGGCAGATAGCCGTAGACGATGCCGAGCAGCACCGCGCCCGGCGTGTTGATCAGCCTGAGATCCTCGATCCCGACATAGGCGAGCAGGGCCGGGATGCCGCGCCCGCCAAGGATGTACATCCAGGCATAGGTGCGCATCAGAAGGCTGGTCCAGAACGGGATGACGATCAGCGCGAGCAGGATCAACCGCCAGCGCTGCGGCGCGCGCAGCGCCAGATAGTAGGCGACGGGGTAAGCGACGAGCAGGCAGGCGAACGCGCCGACCGGCGCCAGCACCATCGTGTTCCAGAACGCGGTCGCCCGCGCCGGCAGATTGGCATATTGCGCGAACGTCAGCGCAGCCTGGTATCCACCCTCGGGCGCCCGCTCGCCGACGCTGAAGATGGCGATGGCTATGAACGGCAGGACCAGGAAGACAACAAGCCACAGCGTCGCCGGAGCGAGCAGCAGCGCGGTCAGTAGGTTTTTGCGAACAAGATTGCCGCGCATCGAAACAGCCGTTTGGGCGCCGGCGGGCATCTGCCCGCCGGTCGATTTGTCTGGATCGGATTTGTGGCCGGCCGGTCTCAAGCCGACTTGAAGCGCGCCATCAGCTCGGCACGGCCCGGATCGGTGAGCGTCGCGGCGGCGCCGAATTCGAGCGGCTTCAAAAGGTCGGCGGCCGGATAGAGGATCGGATTGTCGAGTACCTCCTTCGGCAGCAGCGCGTTGACCCGCGCGTCGGTCGAGGGCGCGCCATTGGCCAGATGCTCCTTCACCGCCACCTTCGGGTTCATCAGGTAGTTGAGCAGCGCATAGCCGGCCGGCTTGTTCGGCGCATCCTTCGGGATGGCGTAGAAGTCGGTCCAGATCTCGCCGCCTTCCTTACCGAGCACATAGGCGATCTCGGCAATGTCGCGATGGAGCTGCGCTCCGTCATTGGTCCAGCACATCGTCATCCAGGCGTCGCCCGAGCGCATCGACGGCTGGTAGTCGCTCGACACCGCGAACAGATGCGGCTTGACCTTGAGCAGCAGTTCCTCGGCCTTGGCGAGTTCGTCCTGCTTCAGCGAGTTGAACGAGTAGCCGTAATATTTCAGCGCGTTGCCGATCGTGGTGAGCTGGTAGTCATGCACCATGGTGCGGCCGTCGCCTTCCGCCATGGCCGTGTCCCAGAACTCCTTCCAGCTCGACATCGGCTTGGCGAGCTTCTTGGTGTTGACCGCAAAGCCGGTCGTACCCCAGTTCTTCGGCACGGCGTAGATCGTCCCGTCGATCGTGCCTTCGGCGGTGAAGCGCGCGTCCTCCTGCGAGCCATCGAAATTGCCGAGCTTTGCCATGTCCAGCGGCTCGATGATGCCGAGCTTCTTATAGGTCGAGATGGTGTAGTTGGTCGGCACGAACAGGCTCCAGCCCGAGCCGCCGGCCTGCAGCTTGGCCAGCATCTCCTCGTTCGAGCCGAAGACATTGACCTCGACGGCGACGCCCGTCTCGGCCTTGAAGTTCTCGAAGGTTTGCGGGTCGTGATAGTTCGGCCAGGTAGCGATCGACATGCGGTCGCCGAGGTTTTCGGCGGCAAGGGCCGGTGTCGGCATGATGCCAAGCTCGCGCGCCATCACTGCGGTGGCGACGCCAAGGCCAGTGAGGCCGAGGAAGTCGCGCCGGCTGATCGAGCCGCGCTTCAGGCGCATCAATTGGTCGACGAATTTCTCGGGGCTTATCGGTAGTCCGTCACGATAGGATTTCGACATGTTGGTCTTCCCTCTGGTTGGTCCCGTTGTTCTTAGGCTGCGGAAACGCCAGCGGCGCTCCGGCGGCAAAGCCGATGGCGACGGGTTCGCCCGGCTTGAAGAGGTTGCCCTGGCCGATCACGTGATCGGCCTTGGCGAGCAGTGATCCGATGCCCTGGACCTCGACCGCGTATTCGGCGGTCGAGCCGAGGAAAATCCGGTTGCGGACGATGCCCTTCAGGCTGCCGCCTCCGGGCGCGGAGAGGCTGAGCGATTCCGGCCGCAGGCTGACGGATACGGCCTCACCCCTGCTGAGCGGCGCCCGCTTGCGGGCAGCGATGACCGTGCCGTCGGAGAGCGCCACGTCGACGAGGTCGCCGGAAAGACCCGCCACTTTGCCGCTCAAAAGATTGGTCTTGCCGACGAAATCGGCGACGAACAGGTCCGCCGGCTCGTCATAGATCTCGCTCGGCTGGCCGAGTTGGACGACGCGGCCGCCATTCATAACGCAGACGAAGTCGCTCATCGACAGCGCTTCCTCCTGGTCGTGGGTGACCAGCACGAAGGTGATGCCGATGTCGCGCTGCAGGTTCTGCAGCTCGATCTGCATGTCGGTGCGCAGCTTCTTGTCGAGCGCCGCCAGCGGCTCGTCGAGCAGAAGCACCGCCGGCTTGTTGACCAGTGCGCGGG
>NZ_RZSC01000373.1:0-5706 GCF_003998155.1 Mesorhizobium sp. M1E.F.Ca.ET.063.01.1.1 | reverse complement strand
CTGCGCAGCGCCTGCAATGTGTCGCCGATGCCGGGCTCAAGATGGCCATAATCGATGAAGAGCCCGGCGCCGCCGCGGCCGGCGATGCGCTCGGCAATCGCCGACATCAACGCCGCGCGGGCCGGCGCCACCTCGGCGATCGCGCCTTGCGGCGCGTCCGCCGCGCCCGACGGCAGCAGCGCCGGGTCGACGGAACCGGCGCCGGCAAAGAAATGGAGATTGTCGGCATCGTCGAGGCCGACCATCCGCTCGCGCCAGCCTGCGCCGACATGGACGAACTGGCGGATCGGCACCGCGTCGAACAGCTCGTTGCCGACGATGAAGAGCGGCTGGTGCGGCAGGGTGTCGATGGTCCGGTGCCAGCTCAGGGCTGCATTTTGATTGGCAAGCGTCGCTTTCTGGATCTCGATGAGGCGCGGACTGGTCTCGATCATGGCGAAGGAAGCGCCGGCTGCAAGCACCGGGTCGAGCCGCGACCATGTGCGCAGCATGTCCTTCATCAGTGTGCCGCGGCCGGGGCCGATCTCGGCGAAGGTGGCGGGAAGCGGCCGGCCGGCGCCCTGCCAGGCCTGGTAAAGCCAGACGGCGACAAGCTCGCCGAACATCTGGCTGATCTCGGGCGCGGTGACGAAGTCGCCGGCAGGGCCGAAGGGCTCGCGCGTCGTGTAATAGCCGTCCTTGGGGTCGAACAGGCAGAGCGCCATGTATTCGCTGACCGGGATCGGCCCCACGGCGCCGATCAGGTCGACGATGCGGTCCTTCAGGCGGGTCATGCTGCCTGCGGCTGCGTCATCGGCTTCGCAGTCGCCATGGCCCAGATGCCGGCGAGCACCATCGGCGAGGACAGGATCATACCCATGGTCAGCCAGTTGGTGCCGAGCAGGTAGCCGAGCTGCTGGTCGGGCTCGCGGAAGAGCTCGACGAAGATGCGCGACAAACCATAGCCGCAGATGAAGGCGCCGCCGACGAAACGCGGCGTTCTCAGCTTCAGCCGAGAATGGGTGAGGAAGCGCAGCACCAGGAACAGCACGAGGCCTTCAAGCAGCGCCTCATAGAGCTGGCTGGGATGCCGGGTAAACGGGCCGCCATTGGGGAATTCGATCGCCCAGGGCACATCCGACGGTCGCCCCCAGAGCTCAGAATTGATGAAATTGGCGACGCGCACCAGTCCGAGGCCGACCGGCACGCCAGCCGCGACGACGTCGAACAGCGTCCAAGTGTGGATGCCGCGCTTGAGCGAGAACAAGGTCATGGCGAGGATGACGCCGAGCAGCCCGCCATGAAACGACATGCCGCCCTGCCAGACGGCAAAGATGTCGAGCGGATGCGCGATGTAGCGCGCAAGATCGTAGAAAAGCACATAGCCGGTCCGCCCGCCGAGCACCACGCCGATCGCTGCCCAGACGATGAAATCGTCGAGGTCCTCGGGCTTCATCGGCAGCTTGCCGTCCGGCCAAAGGCTGGCGTTGGTGACGAGCCGCTTTGCGTACCACCAGGCAAAGAGGATGCCGACGATGTAGCCGACGCCATACCAATGCACCGCCAGCGGTCCGATATGGATGATGACCGGATCGATGTTGGGGAAGGGCAGAGAGGCCAGTGGCAGCAGGAAATATTCGCTCAAACTGGGGTCTCCCGGTTGCGGTCGTCTATCGGGCGCGGACCATGCGGCAGGGTTTTGGCGGGGTCAAGGCGGCTGCCGCGACCTCAATCCTCGGGGAATAGAATATTCTCAAAGTCCATCGCGCCGTGCAGGACATGCAGGATTTCCACCGCGCCTGTGCTGACGCGATAGAAGATCAGATAGCGGCCGTGAACGCGCCGACGGACGCCCGACGACCGGTATCGTTCCACGACTGGATGCCGCTCCGGCATGGTCCGCAATCGCAAGCAGTCGTCGCGCAGGTCCTGGATGAAGGTCACCGCGCGAAGTGGATTGTCGAGCCCGATGTGGTTGGCTATGGCCTCAAGGTCCGCTTTGGCCTGATCAGTGAAGGTTAGCGGCCTCACTTGCCCTTCTCTGCAATCGCCCTGTATTTCGCCTCAAGACGGTCGAACACTTCCTCTGCTGGCGTCGACCTGCCTGCGTCGGCATCCGAAATGCCTTTGGCGAGTGCCGCATCGAGGGTGGCAAGGCGCTTCTCTCGCTCCTCGACGAGGCGAACGCCTTCGCGCAATACCTCGCTTTTCGAATTGTAGCGGCCGGTGCTGACGAGCCGGTTCACAACATCTTCCAGCCGGTGCCCCAGGTCTGCACTGATCGCCATGACGGCCTCCTTTGAGAGGGTTCACTCTATAATAATAGTTATTGGAATGGCCAGCTAGCAGGAATAGCAAGTCCGCATCGGATGCGCTTGCATTCCGCGCCGCTCGCCACTACGTGAAAAATCAGCAAGCGAGGATTTGCCATGTCGAACGGACCGAACCGCATTCTCGACGAATTCGCCAAGCTGATGACGGATGCAGCGGGGGCCGCCCAGGGCGTTCGGCGCGAGATGGAGACCGCCTTCCGCAGCCAGGCCGAGCGCCTGCTCAACTCCATGGAAGTGGTTCAGCGTGAAGAGTTCGAGGCCGCGCGCGAGATGGCTGTCAAGGCGAGGGAAGACAGCATCCAGCTTGCGGCGCGCGTCGAGGCGCTCGAGGCCAAGCTCGCCGAACTGACCGGGCAGACCGCACCGGCGGCCGCGGCGAAGCCCAGATCAAAAAAATAATCGCTAAACTTTTCCACAAAGCGCGATCCGGAAAATCGCTTTGCCGTGAATCGCTTACCGGCATTGCATGAATCTTTTTGACAGCGCCTTTCCACATGCGAATGACGCAGTGCGAAAAATTGGGCTGTTCACGCGACTCCCGATCAATAGACTGAATTTGTTGCATGATTCGGAGCAGGGATCATGCGCCGGGCGGTGGGGTCCGGTCTGGAGTCTTTGCGTTTGAGAAGTTCCTGGCCGTCCGAGTTCTAGACAAGATTGTTCGTCGTGTGTGCCCCGCGGAGCGTGTGGCGCTCCCCTGAACACAGGAAGCATTCCATGGAACTTCTCGAACTCGAATTCTCCCGCGAAATCCACCCGGTGGATGTCATCGAGCAGGTGGCCCACAACAATGACTGGTCCTTCGAGCGCGCCGGCGACGACGAGATCTCGATTTCGGTGACCGGCAGTTGGACCGACTATCATGTCTCCTTCTCCTGGATGGAGGATTTCGAGGCGCTGCATCTGGCCTGCGCCTTCGACATCAAGGTGCCGGAAACGCGCGCGCTGGAAGTGATGCGGCTGTTGTCGCTCATCAACGAACAAATGCTGTTCGGCCATTTCGACCTGTGGGAGCAGGAGGGCGCGATCATGTTCAGGCAGTCGCTGCTGCTTGCCGGTGGGGTCGAGCCGTCGAGCCAGCAGGTCGAGGTGCTGCTGTCCTCGGCGCTCGAGGCCTGCGAATGCTATTTCCAGGCCTTCCAGTTCGTCGTCTGGTCCGGTACATCGGCCAAGGACGCGCTGTCCAGCGTGCTCTTCGAGACCCACGGAAACGCCTGAACCAAGCAGACGCCAGCGATGAGTTCCAGCAGCGGGCGCAAGCCCGAGATCAGCTTCGCCGATTTCGACCGTGTCGATATCCGTGCCGGCACGATCGTCGAGGCCGAGCCATTTCCGGAGGCGCGCAAGCCGGCGTTCAAGCTGAAGATCGATTTCGGCCCGGCCATCGGGGTGAAGAAGTCATCGGCCCAGATCACCAAATACTACGCTCCGGAAACGCTGATCGGCCGGCAGGTCTTCGCGGTGGTGAATTTTCCGCGCGCCAGATTGGCCCCTTCATGTCGGAAGTGCTGACGCTGGGCTTTCCCGACGAGGAAGGAGCCGTGGTGCTCGGCGCCATCGAGCGCAAGGTCCCGGACGGCGGGCGACTGTTCTAAAATTGGCGAGCAGGCTGCCGTCATCCGCAGTTGTCTGCGCTGCAGCCGGCGGATTGATCAAACTCGACCTCGCCGAGCGCAGCGCCGCCAGGAGGCCCGGGCAGGCGCATCATAGCGCCGCTGCAGCCGGCCGGATTGAGGCGATGGCTGCGGGCCGAAATGCGCCCAAAATGGTTCCGACCGTTGCGGCTGAGAGCACCAGATGGAGGACGTCGAACGGCCAGGCGAGTCCGAAATGCAACAGCATGAGGCTCAAGAAGGAAGGCGGCGCGGCATCCGCGGGGATCAGGATCAGGCCTGCGGCCAGGACCAGCCCATATTTGAGCATGGCAACTATTGCGAGAACGATGAGCATTATGGCGACGAAACGCAGGTGATTGCCGTGGAGCGCACGCCAGCACCCGATTGGATCAAACGATCCCGTCCAGAGAAAATCGCCGACAAACAGATATGTCCAGGCAAGCACGAAACCGCCCGCGAACAGGTTGAAGACTCCCATCGCCGACACCCAGGGCGTGATGTCCTCAGGACTGAGCGGCAGGTCATGTGTGGCCAGCAGGCCGGCGACGAGCAGTCTGTGCTCGCCGGCGACCGCAAAGCCGCTAAGAAGCTGGACGGCCGCGAGAAGCAACGCAGCCAAGAGAATCCGCTGGCTAAGCTCAAAGCGTATGCCCGGGATAGCGAAGCGTCTAGTACTTTCAATGCCGCGCCGAACAACGACACGGCCATGCTCGGGCGCGTTTGCCATGTGATCCAGAACGAATGCAAAGACCATCGCTGAGAACGGCGCGGCAACAATCGCGGAAAGCCAAGTCCTGGAGTCAAAGCCACGCGATAGAAGCCAGGCGGGCACCTGCTCCGGATCGGCAAAAAGAACAAGCGCAAGCGCCGCCAGACAGAGCGCCGTCAGAAAGCAGGGAAACCAGGCGGCCACGAAGAGCGGCCAGGCATTCGCACGGCAATAGCCGAGCACCCTCGCAACGGTCTTGCCGATGCGCAAGAGGCGACGCGTTGGCAATACGGCAGGCAACTCGTCCAGCGTTGACATCGGCGTCAATCCCGCAGCGAACTACACATGCAGAATAATGCACTGCAATTAACTATAGCGCAAGCTCTCGCTAGGCGGCGTGTTACCTAGCTAGGCTTCCGTATCCTTTCTGTGTCGCCAAAAATATATAAAACTGACGAAAACAATATTATAAAGAGACTTCTTTCATCCGCAAGAATGCCAATCCCGAGAATTAAGTAAGATATTATCTGATATACAAAAGACATAACCAGGTTTTTAAAATTCCCCCTCTTGTCCCAAGTAGATATCATGCAAATCAATATCACTAAAACAGGCAAAATCAACAATAGCCAGTGATTGGTGCGAATGGAATAGGCAATAAAATAAATCAAAGATGCTATTAAAAGCGCCGCCACCTTCCAACGAAAATTATTAATTGCAAGGAGGGCAGGCAAGCGCAGCTCCATCTAGAGACGGTGTAAAGCGGAGAAAATCTAAACCTTCGGCCCCCAAATTGAAAATGAAATCATCGGTATTGGTGTACAAAAGACTCAAAGAGGCAGTGGGATTGATTTAAGGGAAACGTCGCCGGCGGCACAGGTATGTGAAGGGGCCCTATCAGGCGGCCAGCTTGCGCGGCATCCCCAACGCTTCCTCGACGGCGTCGAGGAACATTTCGGCGCAGGCCTTCCAGCTGTAGCGCATGGCGCGCTGGCGCGCCTCAGCGCGGTCGATCTGAAGCGCCTTGAGCGCGGCCTCGCCTAGGTCCTCGGACACGGCTCCGCCGACG
>NZ_RZSC01000372.1:0-5708 GCF_003998155.1 Mesorhizobium sp. M1E.F.Ca.ET.063.01.1.1 | reverse complement strand
ATATGCCCACTGGCTGCCCTATCTCGGCATCGAGAACCGCTGCGTGGTGCCGGTGACGAGCTTCGCCGAGCCCTCGCCGACGCCCGGCGACAAGGACCCTGAGACCGGCGTGCAGAAGAACTTCTGGTTTGCGCTCAGCCAAGAACGGCCGCTGTTCTTCTTCGCCGGCCTGTGGACTCCCTGGCATGGGGTACGCAAGGTGAAGGAAGGCCCCGGCGACCACGAGCTCTACGGCTTCCTGACGACCAGGCCCAACGCGCTGATCGCGCCGATCCACGAGAAGGCGATGCCGGTGATCCTGACGACGCCGGAGGAGACCGAGCTATGGCTGACCGCGCCGTGGTCTGAAGTGAAGAAGCTGCAGAAGCCGGCAGCGGACGACGCGCTGGTGATCGTGGAAAAACCGGCGACGCAGATCAAGTTTCCCGCCGAGCCGCCGGCGCAGGGGTCGTTGTTTTAGTCAAGGGGCCCTACCCCCTCGCCTTCTGCAGCACCCAGATATAGCCCTTGGGCGGATGGTCCTGGTCGACGAACTGGGTCTTGATCTCCGTGTCCTTGCGGCCGCAGCGCTTGCAGCGGAAGCGGATGGCTTCGAGCGGCTTGTTCCAGCCCACCACCTTGGCCACGTCGTTCGCCTTGAAGCGCCCGACGTGGTAACAGTGGCGGCATTCGACGATGAGCAGCATGTTGGCCTTGGCCGCCCGGCCAACGCTGTCCATGGGTCCGGCCATTTTCTCATGTCCGGTCTGAGTAATCCTCGGGCAGCGGCAATAGGCCGAGCCAGGCGGCGCGGAAATCGGGCTCCCGGCCCGCAACCGCGCCCATCACCTCGTGCAGCCTGTCCACCAGGCCGTTGAGCCGCCAGTACATTTCGCCATTGGCCTTGAGGTTGACTTGTGCCGCCAGCACCGTCTTGCGCAGTTCCAGCGCGTCGCGAATGATCGCCTCCGCGTCCGACTGGAGCAATCTGTCATAGCGGCTTTTTCGTCTGCCCAACGCGGCTCTCCCTGAATCCTGAGCAACCGCCCCATCTCCTGACAAAATAGGAACCCATTCCTTGCAAAGTCAATTCGCTCTTGACATTTTTGTTCACTTTTTGTTCACATGCTAATGGAAGGCACGGGAGCAACCGCCATGGATCGCATCGTAAGGTTGGACAGCCGTCAGGAGGCGGCGCTTCAGGCGATCGCCGAGCGCTTCATCGCTGAGCACAAAGGCGATCCGGTGAAGGCGCTGAAGGAGATGATCGTGCTCAACGGGCATCTGCAGGAACGGCTCGATGCGCTTGGCGCGCCGAAGCGGGCTGCGCGTTGAGCACCAGGAAGCGAAGCTTGGCGACAGCGCGGCTGACCGCGCCGCCGCCGAAAGACGCCTGGCCTCAGGCGGCCCTGAGACCTTCCTTCGCACGCAGGTTCTGGTTCACGCGGAACAGGTTCTGCGGGTCGTAGCGCTGCTTGATCTCCAGCAGCCGGCTATAGTTGCCGCCATAGGCTGCTTCGACCCGGTCGACCTCGTCCTCCGGCATGAAGTTCACATAAGCCGTGCCGGCGGCATAGGGCCTTGCCGCGTCATAGATACCGCGAGCCCAGTCGATGCAGGCCTTGTCCATTGCCGGTTCGCGCCAGCGGGCATGGACGTTCATGACGAAATGCGAGTTGCGCTGCGGAAACGCGGTGGCGTCCGCCTCGACCCTGCCCGCGGCCCCACCGACATGGCCGAAGAATATCTCGCATTCCGGACCCGGAAGCCTGGCGATCGCCTCTGTGGTTACCTCGATCACGCCGTCGGAAAGCTCGGTGAAGTCGTGGCTCTTCCAGTAGTTGCGGGCGCCAGGCGCAAGCAGCGGGTCGAAGGCCTGCTGCCAGCCGGTGAACGGATTGAGACCGACGACGTCGGCGATCGGCGTGCCAATGGCGCGAAGCTTCCGCGTCGCCTTTTCGGCGGCCTGGGCGTCGCCGCAATAGCACATGGCCAGCACCAGCACTTCCTTGCCGTGCCATTCGGCCGGCAGGAACGGCAGCGGCGGCGCCTGCCGCATGACCACCCAGCAGGTCAGTTCGTCGGGTGCGGTCTCGAGCGCCTCGCGATATTCGCTCAGCACCTTCGCGGCATCGGCGAAGGGATGGACGACGAGCCCCGACAGCACTTGCGGTCCGAACTGATGAAGTTGGAACTCGAACGCCGTGACGACGCCGAAATTGCCGCCGCCGCCACGCAGCGCCCAGAACAGGTCGGGGTTCTCGCTCTGGCTGGCGCGCAGCAACTTGCCGTCGGCGGTGACCACGTCGGCTGAAACGAGATTGTCGATCGTCAGCCCGAATTTGCGGGTGATCCATCCGAAACCACCGCCCAGCGTCAGGCCCGCAATACCGGTGGTCGAATTGATGCCGGTGGGCAACGCCAGTCCGAAGGCCTGCGTTTCCCGGTCGACATCGGCGAGCGTTGCGCCGGGTCCGACCCATGCCCGTTTCGCCGCGACATCGACCCGCACCGATTTCATCAGCGACAGGTCGATCATCAGGCCGCCGTCGCAGACGGCGCTGCCGGCAATGTTGTGGCCGCCGCCGCGCACGCAGACGAGAAGCCTGTTTTCCCTGGCGAAATTCACGGCGATGACGACATCTGAGGCGCCGACGCAACACACTATCAGCCCGGGCCGGCGGTCGATCATGCCATTCCAGATGCCGCGGACCTCGTCATAGGCGGCATCACCTTCCCGCAGCACCGTGCCGCGAATTTGTGCCGAAAGTGCTTCGAGGGAGGCGGCGTCGACGGTCGCCTTGCCGCGTTCAAGGGTGGTGAAGCTTATTGCATTCATGCTTTCCTCCCGTTTTTTTGCTGGTAAGCCCTCTCCTAATTTTAGTGTGCTCTTATGTTAGCTATCACGCAAGTTATGGCGGGCTCGTTGCCCGCCATTTGCGTGACTGGACAGTGGCGATTGCCTGGATGACTGCCTCGCCTGCGCCGGCCGAAGCAGCGCGCTCAGGCCGGCACCCGCTTCAGCGCCTGCGCCATGCAGTGGATGCCGCCGCCGGTCTTGGAGATCTCGCTTATGTCGACGGCCGCGACCTCGAAACCGCGTGCCTTCAGCTTCTCGATCAGCGTCTTGCTGGAGGTCGGCGCGATCACCCTGTCCTTGCCGAGCGACATGAAGTTGCAGCCGAGCGCCATCGTGTCCTGGAAGGGCACGTCGATGATCTCGTGGCCTTTGCCCTTCAGCCAGTCGACGATGCCGGGTTCGGTGCAGGCGAGGCACACTGCGGTGAGCTTTTCGGCGATCGGCACCACCATCAGGTCGATATGGACATAGTATTCGTCGATGAAGGCTAGCCGTGTCTCCCAGCCTTCCTTGTCGAACCAGGCCTGCACCTGGCGCGCGCCCTCTTCCTGCGTGCGGGCACCGCCGCAGCCGATCAGCACCACGCCATCCTCGATGACGTTGAAGTCGCCGCCCTCGAAGGTGCCGGCCGTCACCATGTCGTAGATCGGGATGCCGAGTTTTTCATAGGTGCGGATGGCGGCATAATTCTCGCCGCGCCGCCACCAATTGGCCATGGCGGTGATGAAGGCGCCGTAGGGCGTCATGACGCTGGAATCGCGCGAATAGACCTGCATCGGCAGTTCCGGCGTCGGCTCGTGCCAGTGGATGTTGACGCCGAAATGCTCGTAGGCGGCGACAAGATCCTTGTGCTGCGCCTGCGCGATCTGGACGTTGCAGGGCGCCTCGCGCAGGTGCTTTCTGGACAGCGAGCTGGTCGAGAGATGCCGTAGGAAATTGGGCGAGCCGAGCAGCACGTCGGTCAGCACATCGGTTTCGTTGGCGAAGCCCCAGGCGGTCAGCGGCTTGGTGCCGCCATTGGGGTTGCGGCGCTGCAGCGAAAACGGCTCGGCGACGATTCGGTCATGGACGGTCATGGGGTTCTCCTCGATCGGTTTTGTTGTCATGCGGTGGAAGCAGACGGGATCCACCAGTCGCGCCCGCGCGGCGTGGTGACATATTCCGGCCAGCGGAAATTGATCGGTGGGTCGTAATCGCAGAGCGGCACGATCCAGTTCGAACCGCCGACGCCGCCGCCGGTTCGCTTGACGAATTCGTCCATCGCGGCCTCGCGCGCGGCCTTGTCCTCGAGCAGGCGAAGCGCGGTGAGCGCGACGGTCTTGGCGGCGCAGGTGACCATCGGGTCGATGGTGGCCGGAATGCCGCCCAGCGCGTTCATCGCCCAGGCCGGGTAGGCATGGCCATCGGCTGCGCGCAGCGCCGACGGCGCGCTTCTATGTCGCCCGGCCGGCGCTGCCAGCTCATGTCGGTGTAGTCGTCGGAGGTCGAATTGACCTGCGAAGGCGGCAGGTCGTGGCGCAGGATCGCCTCCGCTTCCTGCGGCGAAATGAGCCGCTCAAGCTCGTCGATGAACGGATTCTCGGTCGCCTCGCCGCCGCCATTGACCTGCACCTCGCGGGCAACCGCCCTCGCCTCGTCGCTCCATTGCGGCGGGCCGACGGCTGCGAGCGCCTGATAGGTGATGTCTGCTATGGCGTGGTTGGCCAGCCCCGGCCGCGACTTCGACACCCAGTGGCGCTCGTAGCGGCAGCCACTCATCTTCGCCGCCGCTTCCGCGTTGCGGTCGAGCACCGCGGTGACCTGCTCGGCCATACGAAGCGTCGGCACGCGGATCATGTATTGGATCTCGGCCAGTCCCGCCGGCAGGTTGTCGGCGGTCGCCTGGCCCGCGGTCAGGATCGCCTCGCTGATCGACCAGCCGCCCTGATGCGGCAGCATGGAATCGCGCAGCGCCTTGGAGGCCATGTACATCATCATCAGCGCATCGTTGGCGCCGGGCGCGCGGACCGCCGAATGCGCCTGCGGGATCGGCGCGCCGTCGCCTCCGAGTGCCCAATTTTCGGGTTCGTCGCAGATGAAGCGGTAGATCATCGCGTAGGCCGCGCCGCAATGCGTGTCCCAGCGCGCCGTGTTGCAAAGCGGCAGCATGTAGAAGGGATGGAAGGAGATCATGCCGGCAAGGCCGTCATAATAGCCCTTGGCCGCATGGATCGGCTTCGAGCCCCTCACCTTCTCGGCCGGCTCGCCGGTGAAGCGCAGCGTGCCTGTTATGCCGTGCTCCAGCATCGCCGCCTTGGCGGCGAGCAGGCCGCCGAGGCTGCCGATGCCGAGGCCCGAATGCGGATCGGTGTGGCCGCCGGCCTCGACGCTGAGACCCGGCCGAGGCCGCTTGACGGTGGCGGCGTCCTGGCAATTGCCGGGGACTGCGTCGTATTCGGCATACATGCCGACTGTGGGGCCTTCCCCGTTCGTCCAATGGGCGCAGAAGGCGGTCGGCATGCCGCCGGAACCTTCCTCGACGGAGAAGCCTTCGCGCTTCAGCCGATCGACATACCAGGCGGCCGACTGGTACTCGCGCCAGGCGGTTTCGCCGAAGTCGAAGATGGTGCGGGTCCAGGCCGACAGGAGCGGCTGGATGCCGTCGATGCAGGCGAGCGCGGTCTCCTGCGCGGAACTCGTCACCGGTTTCTCCATGCCGCAAAGAAAGCAGTGAAGCGGCTCATCAAAAAGTGATATGTTTTCCCGGCTCGTGCAAATTCGGTTCACCTGAGGCCTCTTGCGAATACCTTCCACGCAGGCGCTGCGCGCCCTCGACAGTTTTGCCCGTCATGGCAGCGTTTGGCGCGCCGCCGACGAGCTCCACCTCACC
>NZ_RZSC01000371.1:0-5712 GCF_003998155.1 Mesorhizobium sp. M1E.F.Ca.ET.063.01.1.1 | reverse complement strand
TCCCACTTTCGGGAGACATGCTTTGGTCAGACCGTTAGCACGACCTTGCCGATCGGCCGGGTCGCAAGGAAGGCATGGGCTGCGCCTGCCTGATCGAGCGGGAAGGCTTTCGCCACGTGGGCCGACAGCTTCTTGGCATCGACCAGCCTGGCGAGTTCGACAAGGCCCTCGCGGTCGGGCGTCACCGACATGCGCTCGACGCGGATGTTCCGCTCCTTTGCCTTCGCCTTTGTCGTGTCGTGGACATTGAGCAGCGAGACCAGCACGCCACCGTCCCCCAGCACCTTAAGCGACTCCTCGGCGTGGTCGCCGCCGACAGTCTCCAGCACCAGGTCGAAGCCGCCGGCCTTCTCAGTGAAATCACCCTTGGTGTAGTCGAGGACCTCGTCGGCGCCGAGCGAGCGAACGAAGTCGAGCTTGCCCGGGCTGGCGGTCGAGACGACATGAGCGCCGCGTGCTTTGGCGATCTGCACAGCCAGATGGCCGACACCACCAGCCCCGGCGTGGATCAGCACGCGCTGGCCGGACTGAATGCGGCCGTGCCGGACGAGGCCTTGCCAGGCGGTAAGGCCAGCCAGCGGCAGCGCCGCGGCGTGGACATGATCGATGCCGGCAGGCTTGATGGCGATCTCGTCCGCCGGCGCGGCCGCGAGATCGGCATAGGCTCCGACCTGTTTCGGAAAGCGCGGCATGCCGAACACATCGTCGCCGACCTTGAAGGCGGTCACGCCGGCGCCAAGCGCCTCGACGGTTCCGGAAATATCCCAGCCGAGAATGAAAGGCGGCTCGCCAAGCAGGGGGTAAAAGCCGCCGCGCACGGCGCCATCGACAGGGTTGATGCCCGCCGCCTCGACGCGGACCAGCACCTCGCCAGGCTTGGGCGAGGGGTCTGGCTGCTCGGCGACGAAAAGGACGTCGGGTCCACCGACGGAGTTCTGGATAACGGCACGCATCAAGGTCTCCCATGAATGAATATGCCGCTATCATTTGGATAGTAATATTCTGTTGTCTAGTATGTACCTTTTCTATATATAGGTACCTCATGGATAGTGATAACTCCACCCCCTTCGGCTACGATGCGTTCCGGCGCACCTGCCCGTCGCATACCGTGCTCGAGATGCTGGCCAGCAAATGGGTTTATCTGACCGTCTGCGCGCTAAGGCGCGGCCGGCTGCGCAATGGCGAACTGGCGCGCAAGATGGAAGGCATCACGCCGAAGATGCTGACCCAGACGCTGCGTGTGCTCGAGCGCGACGGCCTTGTCCGGCGCGAGGTCTATCCGGTCATCCCGCCGCGGGTTGAATATGAGCTGACGGAGCTCGGCCAGAACCTGGCGGGACTGCTCAGCCAAATCCGGTCATGGGCGGAAGAGCATGCGCCCGACATCAAGGATGCCCGCGCGCGGGCATCGGCGAACCATCAGGACGATATGGCAGTGCTGCCTTGAAGCGGGGGCGCGGGCGGGATTTGTCCCGGCGCGGGTTTCAACAGCGATGCCGGCGGGCACCGGCGTTGGGGCGAATAGCGATCCACTCAGCCGATCATGGCGCTGCGGCCGCCCACTTCCGCGTCGCGGATCTTGCTGTCGCGCGATTCCAGCATCTCCGCCTTGGAAAGCTCCGCTTCAGCTTCGCCGAGTAATGATTCGGCCGTGGTTCGCTGCTGGGCGAGGTCGCCCTGCGAGTTCCTGAGGTTGTCGCGGCGCAGGCGCGCTGCCTTGGCGAAGGTCGGGTAGGCAAAATGGTTGATGTCGGTGATGCCGGCTTTTTTCTCTTCGGCGACGATCTGCGCCTCCAACTCGACGGCCATGCGCTCGAACTCGGCGATCATCATGTCCAACTGCAACAGCTGGCGCCGTTTCTCATTCACCTGAAACTGCTTCAGCCGAACGAGGTTTTCACGTGACTTCATGACTCGGTACTCCCGGAAACGCACACCTGCATATCGTCCCATCAGCCTGGAAAGGCCCAAGCGTCACCCGTTTCCCCCGGCTTTCCCAACGCTATGGGAAACAAAGCCCTAAAGATTTTTGCCGGCGGTAACCATTCGTTTACGGGCATTGTTAATCATACGGGCGAGGACTTAAGGCCGGGTAAAAATTCCGGCTGCGGCGGGAAGCCCAGGCCTGCGAGTCTCTGGAGTCACTTAGGCTGACTAATTAATGTGGTACATGAGCGATTTGGGTCTGTGATTCGTTATTAGATTCAAGTGGGTGTAGAAAGGGGTTAAAAAATCTGATATCGTGTTCGGCACGAAATTAGGATTTGTTAACCAGTCAGTGGCACCTTCTGTTCAGGCAATCACTGCTCCGGTCCCGGACGGGTCGTGACGCGGTCCGGCAGCAGAAAAGGGGAATGAAATGCGTGTTCTGCTGATTGAAGACGACAGTGCAACCGCACAAAGCATCGAGTTGATGCTGAAATCGGAGAGCTTCAACGTCTATACGACCGATCTCGGCGAAGAAGGGGTCGATCTCGGCAAGCTCTACGACTACGACATCATCCTTCTCGATCTCAACCTTCCCGACATGTCGGGCTACGAAGTGCTGCGCACGCTTCGCCTCTCCAAGGTCAAGACGCCGATCCTGATCCTCTCCGGCATGGCCGGCATAGAGGACAAGGTGCGCGGCCTCGGCTTCGGCGCCGACGACTACATGACAAAGCCCTTCCACAAGGACGAACTGGTGGCACGCATCCATGCCATCGTGCGCCGCTCCAAGGGCCATGCCCAGTCGGTCATCACGACCGGCGACCTGGTGGTCAATCTCGATGCCAAGACGGTCGAGGTCGGTGGCCAGCGCGTGCATCTGACGGGCAAGGAATACCAGATGCTGGAGCTGCTCTCGCTGCGCAAGGGCACGACGCTGACAAAGGAAATGTTCCTCAACCATCTCTATGGCGGCATGGACGAGCCGGAACTGAAGATCATCGACGTCTTCATCTGCAAGCTGCGCAAGAAGCTCGACGCGGCCTCCGGCGGCCAGAACTATATCGAGACTGTATGGGGTCGCGGCTATGTGCTGCGCGAGCCTGAAGACATCCGCGTCAGCGCCTGAGCGGAGCCAAGAAATTCATACGAAAAACCCGGCTTTGGCCGGGTTTTTCGTTTTTTGATATCGAAAATCTCAGGCTGCGATCTTCAGGGAGCGGAAGCTCTCGAGTAACTGCGCCCGGTTGAAAGGCTTCAGCAGATAGCCCTGGGCGCCGGCGCGTTTCGCCCGCATGATCGAAGCGACGTCGACTTCGACGAGCGAAACCAGGATCTGCGGCTTGACGGGGCTTTCGATGGCGCGGATGCGGCGAATGAGGTCCACTGCCTGCATGTCGGCCAAGCCGCCGTCGACAACGATGACATCGGGCATTTCGGTGGAGCACATCTCGATCGCATCAAGCCCGTTGGCCGCTTCGATGACCAGGATGTCCGAACCGCCAAGGATACGCTTTGCAACTTTCCTGATGACGCTCGAATCGTCCACGAACAGGCAGCGCTTCATTTCCGGGTCCTCTTTGCCATCTGCCGAACCGGCAACCTCCGGTAACCGTGGGGCACCTTAGAGCAATCCGGTAAAGAAGCTGAAAAGCCGTTAGGTAAAGTTTTTCCAAAGAGGCGCGTTGCGCGCTTTTTCGCCGCCGAACCAATACACCTGCAATGGTAAGGATTGCCCCTCTGGCATTGCAAGCGGAAATATCAGTGGAATGAATACTTGACCTGTTCTTGGCCGTTGTCTTCAGGCCGCCGACAGCACGATCTCTTCGGCCGTCGCGTGAATCGAGATCGTCATGTTGGCCTCACGCGCCAAAAGCAGCGTGTAATAAGGCTGGACCGAGTGGGCGTCGATGGGCTCTTCGGGCTTGTGACCGGAATGCAGCTCGAGGAATTTTGGCGGCACGCGCAGCATCGGGCCGCTGGCCGACAGCGAAAAACGCGGCTCGGTCTCGAGGTTCTCCAGCGTGACCACCAGTTTGCCGCCGCGCGGTATGGCGGCATTGGCGACGAGAATGAGATTGAGCAGCAGCTTGACTTTGTTCTTGGGCAGCAGCGCGCGAGCCCCGTTCCAGACCAGTTCCGGCTTCTCATTCTTCAGAAAGGCAATGGCTACGGCCTCCGCGTCGCCGGTGTCGATCATCATGCCGGCAGAGCCGGCGGCGCCGAAAGCGATGCGGGCAAACTGCAGGCGCGCCGAGGCGTTCCTGGCGCTCTGGCGGATCAGCTTCATGGCGTCTTCGTCGGCGCCGCCTTCGTCGAGCAGTTCGAGGCCGTTGTTTATGGCGCCGACCGGCGAAATGATGTCATGGCATACGCGGCTGCACAGAAGCGCCGCCAGATCGGGGGCGGAGAGGGTGAAGAGCTCGGCCATCGGATAAATCCCTGCTAGTTCACATATTCATGGCCGAGCGACCGATTTTCGCGCCCGCCACGCGAATCACGCTCTTTCCAACGCCCTCTGAATACACAGCGCCCGCCCGTGCATCAACAAATCCGCAGCCGCGGACGGCGAAAATGGTGCGTTTACGCCTTGAAAACGAGGCTAAAGGGACTGTGCCGGGCCGCCAGCCTTCGAACTGCCATCTTCCTGCGCCAGCTTAATGGTTGAAAAAGGATTACGGCATAGTTTGCCCGTGATAGTCATCTCGAAGCGGCCGCCAAGAGCCGTAGGGGTACGAGGCGTCGGCGAAAGTGCTCCCTGACGGAGATTGGAAGCATGTTTTCCCGATTCTATGACCGGACTATCGTCCGCGTCCTCACCATGACGATCGCCCTCGTGGGCGTCCTCATCTTCTCGACCTCCGCGTCGCGGGCCCAGGAATATACCGCCCAGGAGATCATCGATTCCGGCCACAAGTTCTTCGGCGCGACGTCGGGCGGCCTCGCCACCGTGGTCGAAAAGATTTTCGCGTCCTACGGCCTGCCCAACGGCTATCTGCTCGGGGAAGAAGGATCCGGCGCGCTGATCGGCGGCCTGACCTACGGCGAGGGCACTCTCTACACCAAGAATGCCGGCGACCATAAGGTGTTCTGGCAAGGCCCGTCGCTCGGCTGGGATTTCGGCGGCGAAGGGTCGCGCGTGATGATGCTGGTCTACAATCTGGACGACATCAGCAGCCTCTATAACCGCTTTGGCGGTGTTGCCGGTTCCGCCTATGTCGTGGCCGGCGTCGGCTTCAACGTGCTGCAGAGCAACAGGGTGCTCATCGTTCCGATCCGTACCGGCGTCGGCGCCCGGCTCGGCGTCAATCTCGGCTATCTGAAGCTTACCGAGCGGGCGACCTGGAATCCGTTCTGAGCGGACAGGATTGTCACAACCGCTCGGATAAGCCTGATCGCGCCGTGGCAAGCTCTTGCCGCGGCGCTGGATTTCCGCCATGCCAAGGTGGCACAGTCGGGCATTGGCGGGTTGCCGCCTCGCATACGGATTAGTCCATCTTGGTCCAGTCGGTCCTGTTCTTCGCACTCGGCTTCCTCTGCGCCGTCTTCCTGGTGTCGCTGATCGCGCCGGCCGTCTGGCGGCGGGCCGTCGTCTTGACGCGCAGGCGCCTCGAAGCCTCGATGCCGCTGACACCTGCCGAGATCCTGGCGGAGAAGGACCGGGTTCGCGCCGAATTCGCCATGACCACGCGCCGGCTCGAGATGAACATCAAGAGCCTCAAGGAGAACGCGGCCGAGCAACTGGTCGAGATCGGCCGCGCCCGCGAGGCGCCGAAGGGGTTGACG
>NZ_RZSC01000370.1:0-5719 GCF_003998155.1 Mesorhizobium sp. M1E.F.Ca.ET.063.01.1.1 | reverse complement strand
AGGATGAGCGCAATGCCGGCGCTCCGGCATCGCGAAGTTAAGAGTTCGGAAGGCCGGCTCGCGCCAGCATTTCGAGAAACCGGGCGTGATGCTCATCCTTCACATAGCGCGGCATAAAACCGGGACAGACATTGCCCAGGTTGAGATGTGGAAGCTGCGACAGGCAATGATGGATGGCGCGTGAGGCTTCTTCATTGTTGCCGGTCGCCGAAGCAGCGGCCGCCCAGTAAAGGGCGCCGCGGACGAAACCCGGCTTTGTCCTGACCACCCTGCGGGCGACTTCGAGCGCCCGGCGGTCGTCGCCGCCGGCGAACAGCGCCACAGTCAGGCCATGATGGCGCCAGAAGTCAATGGCGTCGTGCGCGCCGAGCCGGATCGCTTCATTGGCCTCGCGCAGCGCCTCGCTCACCTGGCCGCGCAGGCCGTAGAGCTCGCCGAGATCGCCGTGGCCGCTCGGATAGCTCGGGTTGAGGCTGACCGCGTGACGGCATTCGACGATCGCCTCGTCGATCCGGCCGTCGCGCAAATAGGCAAAAGACAGGATGCAACGGGCGATTTCATCATCCGGCACGGCCCTTACCGCGTCTTCGGCAAGCCGGATCGCATTGTCGATGTGCTCGCGCTTGCCAGGCAGCGCACCAAATGCAAGTCCCATCGTGATCGCGATCGAGAGTGTCCGCTTTGCCCGAGCATTTTCGGGCGCAATCGACAGGGCCTTTTCGGCGAGTTCCTTCGACACCAGGAGCGAGTCCCGTGTCATCTCGAAGTACTTCATCAGAGCTTCATTCACCAACCTGCGCACTTCGGGGGTGCCCGGCGGGCTCTTGTCGCGGACCTTCCAATTGGTCAGTTGAAGTTCGAGGCTGACCGCCAGCACAACCGCCTGCGCGATCCTGTCCTGGAATTCGAGCGCGTCCTGCGAGTGGCCATCGAATTTCTGCGCCCAGATATTGTGGCCATCGGCGGCGTCGACCAACTGAACGTTCACCCTCAGTTCGTCCCCGGACCTCTGGATGCTGCCGTTGAGCATGTAGCGGGCACGCGGGGCTGTCGTCGCCTTGGATTCCTCGCCACCCTTCTCAAGCGGCGGGAGGCCGGAGAGCACGACGTAGTCGGCCACCTCGGAAAGCGCCGTGGTGATGTCATGGACCAGGCCCTTGGCGAAAAAATCGTCGCCGCGCTCGCCCGTCAGATTGACGAAGTCGGCGACGCTGATGGATGGACGCCCCAGGCGCTGACCGCCCGGAACACCGTTTGTCGATTGCTGGCTTGATGAAATATCGGCGACAGAAAGAGATTGCCAAAGCGCTCTCGTCTCCGGGCTGACGTCGACACCGAACTCGTTCTTCAACACGCTTCTGCAAGCTTCGAACGTTCGCTGGGCCTTGTCTCGCCGGCCGCACGTCACGAGCAGCTCCATCTTCAGGCGGTAGGACTCCTCTCGAGTCGGCTCCATGGCCAGAATTCGATCAGCCACGGCCAGTCCGCTTTCACCGTCCACGAGACGAGCGAGCTTTTCCAATGACTGAATCGCGCGGCTCAGCAGCCTTTCACGTTCCGATGCCGCCCAATCGTCGAAAGCGTTGCTCCCGACATAAAAGCCATCGAGAAACGGCCCGGTGTAAAGCGCCAGGGCAGTTTCGAGATCCGGTGCAGAACGTGCCGACAGACCGGTTTCAAAATCCTCGACGTCAACCCGTACGGCGTCAGGCCTGAGGCCGATCAGGTCCTTGCGGGCGTGAAGGATATCCATGCCCGCTCGCGACAGATCCCGTCGCAGGACGCTGAGCGTTTGACGCAGACTGTTGCGCGAGTGTTCGCTGTCGCTGTCGCTCCACAAGAGATCAGCCAGCCGTTCCCTTGGCGCGGCCATGCTTGGGCAGCGGGCCAGATAAGCGAGGATCGCCGGGCCTCGTTTTCCGGTCAACCAAACCGGACCGCCAGCTTCCTTTTCAATCTGGAAACCGCCGAGGAGTGAGATTCTGCCGACAGCGCAGCTGTCCCAACTTGCCATTGCTTAGGGCCCCGAGCCTGACGGAATCCTAACTCAAAACTAACGCTTCGCAAACCGTAAGACCGCGCCTTCAAGCGCTGTCGTGACGGCAAATCAACTAGAGTGCTGCCACGGAGGCGTAGGGCAGTGACATGCAGCCGGCGCCGCTGATCGTTCGGCCAGATTTCGGGCGACTCCTGCTGCATATGAATAAATCGATTCTATCTCTAAATAGAATTGAAAATAATAAATTATAAGGCCAGACAGCAACCAATGACTCTACTTACGCGAATCTGGCTTTCCTTAACTATTGTCCTTACTATTGTCATTGCTGTCTTGTCTGTTCTTGTAAAATTACAGAATGAAGCCGTCTATTCGCAGCTTTTGCGACAACGCCTTTCGGTCATCGCAGCGGCAACCGCCGCCCCTTTCAGGTCGGTCTCGGAGTTGGGTCTGCCGATCGCTACGATACGCAATGCAGAGGCCCTGCTGAACCGGGCCTCTCAGACAGACCCGGCCATCTCCAACATCGTGTTGCTCGATCTATCGGGCAAGGTCGTCTGGTCGGTGTCGGACGTGCCCATTCCATTCACCGCGCGGCAAATGGGGCGCGCCATGGAAGAGGGCTCAAATGGCATGTGGGATCTTGAGACAGCAACCGCGTTGGTCAGCGGCGCGAGCATACTGGACGAGAGCGGTGAACCGTCAGGTGCATTAGCAGTCATCTACCCGACGGAGGAATTGCGGACGCACAATAGCCTGATCAGTTCGCAGATCCGGATGTCGGCGGCAGCACTCCTGGCCGGATTCTCGGCACTGGCCTACTTTGCGCTGCGCTACCGGCTGCGCGCGACCGTTCAAACCCTCGACGATATCGCCAGCCACGCCGAAGATGACACCATAGTGGCGGGCCGCGATTTTGCCGATTTTCACACCGCGCTTGTCGCCGGCACCGCAAAATACCGCATGGCACTGGCGAACCTTACGGCGCTGCTGCCAGCCGACCGCGGAGGCAGTCCACCGGCAGGCGTGCAGGGCGCTGACGTGATCTCGGTTCCTGACTGCCCCATGGCTATTGCGGTATCGCGGAGGCTTACGCTGCTCATTGCCGCCCTGGTATTGGGGGTAACCGCGTCGCTCGGCGCCGTCGCCTACCGGAGCATAGATCAATCCTTCGCCCCCGAACTTGAAAGACGTACAAAGCTTATCGGCACCATAGCCAATGACGCCATCGCCCGCACGCTCCAGGCCGGCGTGTCGCTCGACATGATGGTTGGGGGACGGGATTTCTTCAGATCTCTGCTTCACGACTTTCCCGAAATCTCCTACTTCGCGCTTGTCACCAACCGCCCTATCCTGGAGGCGGGCGATCGGCCCCCGACGGCTACGACGCGTGAGACCGGGACCGTGGTGCCGATCGTCGTCGACGGCAAGGCGATCGCCAATCTCGTCGTCATCAAGAATGCCGGCTACCTGTCGCGCGAGTTCCGGGATGTGGTCCTCGACCTCCTGGTCGTGACTTTGGTCACAATTCTTTTGGCGGTCGAACTGGTCTCGGTCATGACCAACCACTCGCTGGCCGCACCGCTGAACCGCCTCGACTACATTCTGAAGCTGCAGGCGGCCGGTGATTTCTCCCGCAGCATACTGGCACACGGGATCAGCGCCGTCGATCGGCTGGGCCAAGCCCTTTCTTTGAGGGCGGAGCGGCTTGGCGCAATGATGGCGGCCGTTCGTGGACTGCCCGATGGCAACCGCGCCCTGCAATTGGAACCGGGTCTCATCATCCCGGCCGGCAGGCCGTTGATCATGAGGTTCTGCAGTCTCAGCGATGTGCGGCTTCCCCTGTTCCTGATCGCAGCGGCCGACTCCTTTTCGCTGTCGTTCTTTTCGCTTTATGTCCGCGACGCTGACAACCCGTTGACCTGGCTCAATCCAGGCATCGTCATCAGCTTGCCGCTGGCCGCCTATCTCATCGCCATCGTTGCCGGCTCACCCTATGCGCGACCGCTATCCAAGCGCTTTGGCCACCGCAATCTGTTCCTGTTTGCATCGATCCCAGCGGCTCTCGCCAACATTGGCTACTTTATTTCCAGCAATGTAGTGGAAATCATCTTTTTCAGTGTTCTCAGCGGCATTGGCTATGCCTTTGCTTCGCTCTCCTGCCAAGACTACGTCATCGACGCTGCCCCAAAGGAGCAACGCGGCCAGGCGCTCGGCCTGTTCCATGTGGCACTGTTCGGCGGCTTTTATGCCGGAACTGCATTGGGCGGCGTGATGGCCGACCGCCTGGGCGAGCGAAGCGTGTTCCTGGTCTGCGCAGCTTTGATCCTGACCTCGGCTGCCATGATCACCCAGATGCTGCCCGCAGCCAGCCAGGTTTCGGCGATGGCCAAAACGGGCGATCGCGCCAGCCTGGGGCAGTTACTTGGAACGATGGCTGACGGGAAGTTCGCGACACTGCTGTTTGGCATTATCCTGCCCCAGACGATCCTCGATCAGGTCTTCATCTCGTACCTGCTGTCGCTGCAGATGAATGCGCTGGGCGCCTCCGCAGCCGATACCGGTCGTATGATGATGATCTATTTCCTCATGGTCATCCTGTCGGGGTCGCTTTACGGGCGGCTTCCGGCGGACAAGGTTCCGGCAGTGATCATCACCATAGCCGGAGCGCTGCTTGGCGGCGTGACGCTGCTCGCGGCGGCGGCGGTTACCACCAGCTGGACCATGGTAACTGCCGCAATCGGAACCGGTCTCGGCTACGGGCTGGTGACCGGGCCGCGGACGGCCACGGTGCTGGAATTGGCGGAAGGTCGGCTGGCCCATATCGGCTCGGAAAGACTCCTCGGCACGGTAAGGGTCATGGAGCGACTCGGCAGCGTGGCGGGCCTGATCGTCATTGCCGGCGTCGCAGGACGGTTTGGCTACTCCGCCGGAATGGGCCTCATCGCCGTTTTGGTCCTAGCCGGCGTTGGCACGTATTTCATCCACCACGTGGCGAGCCTCGGCTTGCCGATCATCGAGGGGAGGAAAGCATGAAATTCGCAAATTGCATGTTGATCGGGGCCGTTCTGGCTGCTTGCGTCGTTCTCCCGCCTCAGGCGGAAGCGGCGAAGAAGACTGTCGTGATGATCACCTGGCTGGGCTGCGAGGATGTCTGTAAAGGCGTGAAGGATTCGCTCGAGGAAAAGAAAGTCGATGTCAGCTTCGTCGTTGACGATGCGGCACAGGACAAGAGCAAGCTGCCCGGCTTCATCAAGGACGCACGCCAGCGCAAGGCCGACGTGGTGGTCACCTGGGGCACAAAGACCACGCTCGGCATGGTCGGCACGTTGAAGGATCAGCAGAATCCCGAATTTCTCAACGACATCCCGGTGGTGTTCACCGTCGTGGCCGACCCGGTCGGGGCGGGCATCATCGAGAGCTACGACAAAACAGGCCGCGCCAATGTGACCGGCACCCGAAACAGGGTCCCCGAAAGCGTCAACATCAAGAGCATCAAGCGCTACCTGCCGAGTTTCGACCATCTGGGTCTCCTGTTCGATCGCAGCGAGCCCAACTCCGTGAAGAAGATGGAGGAACTGACGGCATTGTCGCAGAAAATGAAGTTCGCTTTCGATGCCTTGCCGCTCCCGGCACTTCCAGACGGCTCACCGGATCCAGCCAAGCTTCCGGGCGCCGCCGCCCAGTTGAAACAAGCCGGCGTGCAGTTCGTCTATCTGGGGT
>NZ_RZSC01000036.1:0-19750 GCF_003998155.1 Mesorhizobium sp. M1E.F.Ca.ET.063.01.1.1 | reverse complement strand
GTAGTACGTCGGTTGCTTTCCGTGAATCAGCAAGGGGGCGCGCCAACAACTCGTTAACGAATGAATTTCAAACTTATCGTGTTTGTTGAGCATCGACTGTCAACGTAGTTGTATTTGGGAAGTATCTGCGGTATCGGAGTCGTGAGGCCCATTGGGGGGCTCTCCGAGCACCAAAAAGAGCAAAGAGGCTGGACAGCCCAGTTCCGGTATCTCTTGCGTCGGCTATGCTAAAGGAGGGGTTTAATGTCAAAACGCAGTTTTCTTTCACCGGTCGCTCTGTCGGCGACCATATTAATGGGCACTCAGCTGCAGCCGGCCCTGGCTGTTGAGGCTGCATCTCAAGTAGAGCCAAGTTCGGACAATAACAGACTTATTGATGCAGACGGCTTTGGCGTAGTCCTGGATCGCTCGCAGGGTCGAGAGATCCAGATGGCCTATCACACAAGCCATGCGAGCCATACCAGCCACGGGTCACACTGCTCCGGATATTCGTACTGCTAAGTTCATGCAAGCCGAGCCCCCCGAACTTGTTGCGTCTGCGACTGAGTCGTTTGATCTGTCAGTCTTTTCTTTGGACTGCGTCAAGCGGGCGGCGTACCGGCTGACGGCCAAAGCCTCCGTCGACATTTGGACGGAGGCCGGGAACGCTGTCTGTGTCCTACACTTCACCAAGCCCATTTCCCGGGAACACGCTGCGAACGTCGTGGCCCGACTGCGGCTGGAGGTGCTGGATCAGGATCTGCGGTCGGTCGTTGCCGCTGAGACGGCCACGCTACGCAACACCATTCTCGCGTTGGCATTCTCTCGTTCGGGCCTACAGTCCGTTGACTAAATTCTCGCCGCTGTCGGAGTTCCAGACACCTGAGGATGGCCGCTATCAGCTGGCGCCGTTCCGCTTTTCGCCGTTGGACGACGAGCGATACGTGATCACCAACCAAGCCGGGGAATATTCGGTGCAGCCTCGGTCGGTCGTCGCTGCCTTGGTTAGGCACGAGCTTAAACCGTCCGATTCCGCCTACTCCCGGCTGCGCAGCAAGCATTTCCTGTTTGACTCGTCGTCGACCATTGGACCAGTCATGCTGGCGACGAAGGTTCGCACCAAGGCAATGCGGCTTGCGAACTTCACCGCGCTGCACATCATGGTCATGTCGCTGCGGTGCGAGCATTCCTGCCCTTACTGCCAGGTGTCCAGGCAGAGCGAAGATCGCTCGGCCTTCGACATGACCGAGGAGACTGCGGGCAAGGCGCTTGGGCTCATCTTCCAGTCTCCGAGCCCGGCGATCAAAATCGAGTTCCAGGGCGGCGAGCCGTTGCTCAATTTCGACCTGATCAGATTCGTTGTGGCAAAGGCCGAGTCGATCAATGAAGTCGAGAAGAGATCGCTGCAGTTCGTGATAACTACAAATCTGGCTGTAATTACGGACGAAATATTAGAGTACTGTAAGGAACACGATATACTTATTTCGACTTCGTTGGATGGCCCCGCCAAACTTCACAACGCAAATCGGCCGAGGCCGGGCAAGAACAGCTACGAACTCGCCATAGAAGGGATTCGTCGGGCCCGGGCGGCGCTCGGCCACGAGCGCGTCAGCGCTCTGATGACGACCACCAAAGCCAGCCTCGGCATGGGTCGGGAGATCATCGACGAATACGTGAGGATGCAGTTCCCCGGCATATTCCTCCGCCCGCTATCTCCCTACGGCTTCGCGGTGAAGACCAAGTGGTATGCGTCCTACGACACCGAGAGCTGGGTTGATTTCTACTTCGACGGCCTCGAATACATCATCGAGCTCAATCGCAGGGGGACGCCGTTCATAGAGTTTTATGCCTCGACCATCCTGACCAAGATGCTCACTCCGTTCGAGCCCGGCTACGTTGACCTTATGAGTCCGGCGGGGATCGGGATCTCTGCTGTCGTCTATAATTACGACGGTGACGTCTATGCGTCGGACGAGGCGCGGATGTTGGCTGAGATGGGCGACAAGAGCTTCCGCCTCGGCAATGTACATCGAAACACCTATGCCGAGATATTCACGTCGGAGGCGCTGCTCGATCCGCTCGAACAGTCTTTCGCCGGTTCGGCGCCGATGTGTTCGGAATGCGCGTTCGAGCCTTTTTGCGGCTCCGAGCCGGTGTTCCACAAGGCGACACAGGACGACTTTGTGGGTCTAAAGACGCGGTCATCCTTCTGCTACCGCAACATGGCAATCTTCAAGCGACTGATCGGGCTGATGGAAGAGGATCCGTCGATCCGTGAACTTTTCATGGGCTGGACACGCTAGCGATGCTCACCCTTGGTGGTTTTGCGACCTGGACCAACGTGGACGGCGGCTCGCCAAAGGCTCTGCTGCGCCTCTCGACCGACTCAGCTGTCGATGTAAGTGATCGCCAACACGACGCATATCTTTTTCGCGGCGGCCCTGTCAGCCCGGACTACGAATGGGTGGTCACGTTCGAACGCTTCAGGGCTGACGTCGAGGCAGCACGGACGAGCGGTAAGTTCATAGTGCTGCCCAGCCACTTCGAGTACCTCGCCGGGGGCGACGTCATCCGATTCATCCCGGGCCGAAAGGCAGTTCGGGTCCTGTTTCGAGCGTCGGCCAACGCCAACTATTTTCTGACAACCGAACGCTGCAACCACTACTGTCTGATGTGTTCACAGCCGCCAAAAGACGTCGACGACGGCTGGCTAGCGGATGAGATCTGCGAGGCTATTCCGCTTCTGCCGATCGCCACACCGTTTCTCGGCATCTCGGGCGGCGAACCGACCATCATTGGGGAACCGTTCTTCCGTATCCTGTCGAAGGCCAGAGATCACCTGCCAAATACGCCGGTTCATATCCTTTCGAATGGCCGAAGCTTCAGCGACACGGCATTCGCCCGCCGTTATGCCCAGATTGGCCACGGCGCCCTCTCAGTCGGGATTCCGCTCTACGCCGCCGATCCAGAGGTTCACGACTATGTCGTGCAGTCGAAGGGGGCCTTCGATGAGACCATTGCCGGGATCATGAATCTCAAGTCACTCGGCCAAGAAGTCGAGATCCGAGTCGTAGTGCACAAGCAGACCTATAAGGGGCTGACCGATCTGTCGGAGTTCATCTTCCGCAACCTGACCTTTGTCGACCATGTCACCTTCATGGGGCTAGAGATAACCGGCTTTACGCGGGCTAACATGGACAGCCTGTGGATCGACCCCCATGACTACAGGTCGGAGTTGAGGAACGCGGTCCGCTATCTCGCCGCGGCTCGAATAAACGTCTCGGTCTACAACCATCAGCTCTGTGTCCTTGACAGATCGATCCATGCCTTCGCAAAGCAGTCGATCAGCGACTGGAAGAATGAATATGTTGCCGAATGTGAGGGTTGCACAAAAAAGGACAAGTGCGGCGGCTTCTTCGCTTCAAGCAAGATCGCTAGAAGCGCCCACATCTCGCCATTTCTGAATTAATACTGACGTATTCCTAAGACGATCGGCGTTCAGCCACGAAGCAGGCCTCCGCGTCGTTAAGGCATTGAACAACTTTGTGAGGCTCACAATGCAAAAAGCTTTGCCCTTCTTAATGTCTATCTTTTTTGCGCCGATCGGATGCCAGGAAACGTCCGCGAGTGAGACGTATTGGTGCAGCAATGACGCTAAGCTTGTTGTTTTTGATCGACATTCGGGGGCTCATCTTGCTCACAAAGAGACAGTGCTGGAAAATGGGGAAGAGAAAACGTACTGGGTGGGGTGTGGTTTCAGTAGGCTCATCGAGCTGCCGAACGAGATTTTTGTCCCAAATAAAGATAAGACTATGATTATGCAAGGCATAGGCGATCACTGCAGTCAGGGTCAGTTGTTACTATTTAATTCTGAGACACTTAATACCCTGGTGATTAACAATCGGTCGTTTCGAGTTGAGGAACAATTGCATTGTCACCGGGATTAGGATGGAGGGATGCGAAAACTGAGGTCCGACAACGGAGCCATCGGTTCATGCCGGGAATGAAATGCGTGTTGTATCGCCATTCCCTTGAGCTAGATTTCTCGCAAACTCGCTCGAGAAATTTGATCTTCCTTGAACGCGCCATCATTTCCCCCAATGACTTCGCCCGCATCGTTCAGTTGTTGGCCTTGGGCGCCGCGGGCGAAAAGGCACTCGCGCAGATTCGAAGCGCCGCCAACAAGGCAAACCTCGACAAGTTCTCAGCGAGCCTGAGCAACGTCGGTAGGGATTTGGCGACGATCGGCCGACGCGTTGCCCTTCTCGGGGCTGGAGGCTGAAGCAAGGAAATCCCTTCTGGGGCATCCCCGGCAGGCCCTTTGCTAACGAGGCGGCCCACTTGGCGGCAATCCAGCAGGAGCTTCGAAACCTCATAGGAAGCCGATTGATCGGACTAGGAATTTCGCTGTCCCTGCGAATTACGTCGGGAACACGTTTTTGCTTTCCCGACCGGGCGAGAAAAAAGGCGACGCATGATCGCCGCCTGGACCGTCTTCGCTTTCCGCTGGTGTCGTGCTGGCGCTGGCTTGGTGGCCGCTATATTACGAAGGTGGTGGACTTAAGATACTGTGCCATTGGCTATCCCGGTCGGCTCTGATTTTATCGAGCGGCTTATCCGACTACGGTCGCCCGCTTGCAATCGCTTTCCCACCGCCGCGTTGACGAAAGCTGTGCGAGCGCCTGAGCGAATGGCGCGGCGAAGCCGCTCCGGGAAAACTCTAGCAACTCGTTCACACCGCTGGCGCTTCGAAGGTGCATGATCTCATAGAGGCAGATCGGAATCTGGCGGTTGTTGTTGAAGCGCCGGTCGGGACCACCCTTTTTGTTCGGGTGCGCCCATGTGTGACCGACCACCACTGCGTCGCGCGGAACGGTGCCATTCTCGATGAAGTTCGAGTCCTGCCAAGCGATCTTCAGATCGGAATAGGCGACCGCGCCAAACCGCCCGCGATCATCAATCAGAACAATGTCTGGCATAAAGTAGATAACCTGTCGGCCAACCTGCACCGACGCCGGAGTAACGTTGCTTTTGACAACTGCCGGCAACTTATAGGTCATGGCCGTTGGGCTTTTCTTGACGAGATGGCTGGCGCCCGCGTTCCGCTTCCAGGTCGTCAAGTCCTGCACTGGACCAGCCGCTTCCACATGCCAGACGCCAGCGCATGCCGCGAGCTTGTCAAACGCGGTGGTCACCTGCTCGTAGGCGCGATGAACGTGATCGTCGAGTTCATAGAAGAGCACAGCAGTGCGATGATACGAGTCGAGCCAGTTGCCGAAAGCCAAGCCGGCCGCCGCTACGGCACCCAACAATCCACCAGTAACTGGACCGATGGCAAAGAACGCGAACGCCGCGAGCGCGCCGAGGCTGCCCCCGAGCAACACGGATACTCTCAGTTGCTTCTGCTTTTCGTTGATTTCGGCGAGGAAATCGCTGAAGGCTGCGTCCCGCATCTCCACGACATCGCCGGATTCGATCTCGACCATTTGGACGCCATCAGTGCTGTCGAATCGCGGCTTGGGTGCTTCGACCCTGGCCGGCGCAGGCGGGCGCGCAGCGCGCTGTCTGGCGCTTCCCAAGGATGTCCTGTAGTAGACGCCGCCGACGCCCGCGTGGACGTAATGCCCACGCGGCCCGGTACCCAGCCGGAAGCCCTTGACGCCAACCGACGCGCCCACTCCCCCTTTGGAAAAGTTGAAGCGAAACGGCCCCGCGCTCACCGATTTGCGTATGTAGAACCCCATGCATGCTCTCCCAAAGGCTAGCGCCGCGCCTTCCGCCAGCCCGCGGCTCGCGCTTCATCTTCGCTGCAAAACCACCGCTCACCCTTGCCCGGCGAGATCACCGTTTCGTCATAGTGCTCTTGCCCAGGCAAATGGTAGATATGCTCGCCTGAACTCACGCTGATGTTGCCTTTGATGTTGCAGCCCGAGCCGAGAAAGCCCAAGCCGGTCGACTGCTCGGTGACGGTCTCGACCTTGTCGGCGTTCGCGGCCCGCCAATCCCACGGCTGATCAAAGCGGCCCTGCCATAGGCCGCGGTGGGCCTTCTTGGCGGTTTCCTGCTGGGCCGAGAATGCCCCGTACGAATAGCGAGGCCAATCCAAGGCGAGGCCCTGTTCGACAAGCCACTTCTGGACGTTTCGGCCGTCGGCGCGATCACAGTTACCGACTAAGCGGCCGTATCGATCACGATTGATGAAGGAACAGTGGAGCGGTCGAGACGCCGCCAGAAACTCGTCCAGCGCATTGGCGGCTCGTCGTCCGCACGGGTATTCGAAGCCCTTTGCATCATCGCAATATTGGCGGGTTTCGGGCGCGTCGATGCCGTTGAAGCGGATGCGCTGCCCGGCGATCTCTACTGTGTCGCCGTCGATTACGGACGCGCGGCCTTCCATCGGGCCGGGCAATGGTTCTGTCCAGTTTGTTATTGTGCTCTGGAGGCCTGCCGTGCTCTGCATTAGGAATTGGGTGACTGCTGCGGCAAGCGTGCCAACGCTGAGGGAGATCAGCCCCAAGAGCGGTCGCGGCAGCCGCCGTGACGGCATTCTTCGGCCGGCGCGCTTTCGCCACTGATCGGACCGATTGTCGTAGCGAGACTTGTCGACACCCAATCTCAATTCGCACCCGATTCCATCATGCTCGCGATCTAGCCCGTTAGGGTCAGAACTCGCGACCGCTATTCATGGGGCCTCGCCCTCAGACCGGGGACGGAATAATGCCGGCAGCCTTGAGACGCGCGCCAAGCTTCGCGCGGCTAGCGCAAGCCGCCTTGTCGCCAGCGATGCACTTGTTGTTCGCATCCGACCAGTCCAGCAGGGCTGTATTGATCCAACTGCCGGGTGCGCGGGCAACCCCATAGGGAGTCGGTGGAACACCAGTTGCAACGGCTGCCGCTCCCTGACGGTGGAGCGCCCGTTTCCATCCACTCAGGATGAGGCAGTTCTTCATGTACTCATCTTCGGCGATCGCGTTGCCGAGAGCGTTCCCAATCCCGGCCCCAGCAACAAAGGCTGGAGACCCAACGGCAATATATCCTTGGTCGGCCGATCCTTTTTGCATTTCGCATTGAGCATGGGCGACGTCGAAACTCGGCCCATACCCAATCTGAACGTAGTCTGCTTGATTGCTAGTCTGACAACCGCATAGCGCGGCAGTGGCACAAAGTGCCAACAACGCCTTTACTCTCATACCCCCAGCCCTCCCACGGCTTAGGGTTAAACATCTCTTAAAGCGAATATTTGCGCAAGAGCGTAGCGCAATTCCGGTAAATTTCCGAAGAGGCGACGATATAAGTGGTTATTATCGGTTTACTCGATTATACGAGTTTGTAGCCGCACTGGCCACCGTAGGTGATCACCCAGGAAGCCTCTGTACTGCAACAAAAATGTTCCGTTGCTGGGCGGCGCTATAGGTCCCGTTATGCGTCCAGCTCAAGCGGTTCGTGGCTTGGCCGTTCGTGCCAGATAACTTGGCGTAGATCGCGGCGATCGACGATTTGCCCGCACGTCCGGCACTCGTAGAAATGGTCCTGATGACGCGCCGGTTCGCCACCATGGCGCGTGCCGGTGATCGGTGGGCCTAATTCCGAAAGCTTCGTCATGCGGGCCCTAAACACCGGGAGTCCGTGCCGGTTCCGACACTTTTTCAGCATTAGCTAACGGAACCCTTACGGCTGTGCGATATTGAATCAATCTCGAAGCGTTGCGGTGGGGTCCGTATGCGTAAGCCTGCCGGCGAGGTCCGGTTGCCGTTCATTCGTCCGATGGAGCCCGAGCTGGTCGAGCAGCCGCCAACAGCGGAAGGCTGGAGCCACGAAGTGAAATTCGACGGCTACCGAACGCAGGTGATCAAGGACGCCGACGGAATCCGCCTGTACACGAAGACCGGGATCGACTGGACTGGCAAATATCGGCCGCTCGCGCAGGAAGCCGCGGCGATCGATGCGGAGAGCTTTATCATCGAGGGCGAGACGATCGTAACCAACGAAGCCGGGCTCTCGGACTTCCGTGCGCTGCGGTCCGCCATCACCAGGCGCCCGCAGGACCTGTACCTAGTCGCCTTCGATCTCCTGCACCTCAATGGCCAGGATCTGCGCGATATGGCTCTGAAGGACCGGCGCGAGATCCTGCAGGCGTTCATACCGACCGGCGGTCACATTCAGTTCAGCGAAGCGCTGCCAGGCACTGGCGATGCCGTCTACCACCTGGCATGCGAGGCAGGGCTAGAGGGCATCGTTTCGAAGCGGCTGGACAGTGGCTACCGGTCCGGCGCAACGATGAACTGGCGCAAGATCAAGTGCTTCGTCGAGAAGGAAATGGACATCATCGGCGTCAAGCGCGAGACCGGAAAGCCGGCGATGGTGCTCATGGCCGAGAACGGCCGATATATGGGAGGCGCCT
Organism: Mesorhizobium sp. M1E.F.Ca.ET.063.01.1.1; assembly: GCF_003998155.1. NCBI lineage: Bacteria > Pseudomonadati > Pseudomonadota > Alphaproteobacteria > Hyphomicrobiales > Phyllobacteriaceae > Mesorhizobium > Mesorhizobium sp. M1E.F.Ca.ET.063.01.1.1. The sequence goes on along the minus strand of NZ_RZSC01000036.1, from coordinate 11,370 downwards.
TCGTCACGTTCAAAGCTGACAAACGTCAGGCCCTGTGGGACCGCGTCCAGGGCAAAGCAGGCGCCCCACCACCGAAGGGCCTGGCGAAGGAAAAAGCCGAGTGGCTGAAACCTGGCTTGGTCGGTCGGGTGAAGTTTCTGAAGGGCGAGGATAAGCTTCGTCACGCCTCTCTCAAGGATTTCCGGGAAGTCTAGCCGGCCTGCGATAGGCTACGAATCCGAACAAGCCAGCCCCGACCAAATCCAATACCGCCCAAACGCCGCGGGGGAGAAACACGGGAACGAAGGGATTGAAAATGAGCGCTGCCGCAAAGAGCATCAAGGCAGTGCGCTGGTCTTCGGGATTCGGCGATCGGCGAAGTGTCACGCCGCAATAGAGCCCGGCGAAGAAGACCACGACCCTCAACACTTGATAGTATCCATACGGCCAGGCAGCCATGGCCAGGACTAGCGCTATCGCAGTGATGCCCGCGACTATGCGGACGAGCCCGGTCGGCGTCGAAAAAATCTTAAGCATCTTGCCCCCTATCCCACGCCTTCTTGCACCACGGAACACAACACCTGGCAAGCAGAGAAATCAGGATCAGTTGTGGATTTGGGCTGGCCGATCGCCTTGCCAATCGAGCCGCTTTCAGGAATATAATCCTCCCCGGTGCGGCGACCTCATTTCCTGGAGATCGCCATGACGATGAAATTTCCATTCACAGAAGACACTCTTGGCAAGAAGCTCGAGGCCGGCACTGGCATGTCGGTCGATTGCCTCACATGCAGACGGAAGGCCGCGCTTGACGTTGCCGAGCTGGTGCGGCGCCTAGGGCCAGACCAGCCTTGCCTGCATTGGGATCTGATCAAGGTCATCTATTGCCACGAGTGCAGGGTAGCCGGCCGCGATGACCGGAACCTCCAATTCACCAACCATGCAGTCACGCCAGACAAGCGGCGGTCGAACTAGATCTAGGCGCCGACTGCCAAGCCTCAAAAGCTCAGGAACTTTAGCGCTCTCTAAAGGTTCTCTCAGGGAATTCCCTGCACACCAGCCAGCCAGGTGGAAATCATGGCCGAGTTGGCATTCGCTTTCGTATATTATTCAGGGCTGACCGGCGATGACATGTTAGCCGCCGTCGTGTCCTTGATGGCGGGCCTGCTTCTCTACAACGTCCTGCGCGAAGACCGGACGAACCGATAGGCGAAGGTTGTGCCGCGTCGACCCGCGCGCCGTCGGTAGCGCGATGGCGAGGCGAACCTTACGAGGGCACGAGAGAGCCGACTAGCGGGCATGAGCATCTTCGAGCAGTCTTGTAGCGATAGGCGCGTCGCGACGACGCTCGGAATTGGCGTGGTCGATGCCATCCACGGTGATGGCAAACGTCCCGTTTTCGGTCCGCGCGATCCACCCTTTGGCTTTCAGGTACCAGAGGTGAAACTCCAGATGTTCACGCGGGCAGCCCGACAAGCGTTCAATCTCTTCGTCACCGATGCCAGGGTTGTTGACGTCCTGCCGGCGCCTCGCGCAAAGAAGCGAGAGCACTTTTTCTTGTATGATGGTGTCCTGTTCAAAGCCTTTGGTGTTGCTCGCTTCCTGTAACAGCTCGTGGCGATGGCCCAAATGGTCTCCATACTGGATGTCATATGCGGCGCGCTTGGCAGGGTCTCTGAGCGTGTTGTGCGCCTCTACGATGTCACTGAAGCGTCCTTCGTCACCAGTTTCCCGGTTGTCGGGATGGTAGCGCATCGCAAAATAGCGAAATATCCGATCGATCGTTTCCGAGTTGGCCCTCGGGCTGATTTCCAGAAGTTCGTAGTAATCGATGAACATCTTAGTGGCGCCCCCAATTCGCACACCACACTCCCCCAAGGACAGAATCGCGCAACATCAGATCACGCGCAAGCTGGCTCCAAGAGGATTTCACCGCATATAGTAAAGAGGCCCGCGCGGGTCCGAGCCAGCAGCATGTATAGGACCAGACCGGCCATCACCACACTTGCGGCCATCCCGATCATGTTCGCGCTGCCGATAGCGCCAGATCGCGCTGGCGAGCATCAGAGCGCCGATCGCGGCGATGTGGCGATGTGGAGACGGGACAAGGCTCACAATTCACTTTGGTTCGGTGGAGTCACTGTAGCTTAGCCGTTGCTTGTTCTTGTCTTTGAACCATTCTGACGGCGTCCTCACCCGCTTTTGATCCATCTTCATGTATGGCTCGCATAACTGCGGAAATTGCTCGGGAAATCGAAGGACCTTTTTGAGAGAGTCATATGCAGCCGAGACGTGATGCTGACGTTCGGGGGAAGGGTCCTGTTCTTTGAACATTTCTGCGGAGGTAGTCATGTCGATGAGATTTTCGTGCCAGACCTTGAGCCAATCGGTCACCTCCTTTCCGAAAAGAAAGCGGGCTCGATTGCGGACATCGTGAAATCTGCCTGCCTTGTGTGCTTCGACATGGACCCCATGCCGAACGACCTCTCGAAAACCAGAAAATTGTGTTGTGTCATTTCGGAACCAACGGACTGGCATCGGTTTTGCCTCGACGAAGTTTTCGGAGGTCACCATGCCCAGATTCTTCTTCGATGTTTCCGAGAAGGCGGACGTGTACCACGACGCCAGTGGGATCATCCTCCCAAGCTTTGGAGCCGCCAGGGAAAGGGCCCTTGCGATCGTGCGTAGGCTCGAAGCGACGCCGCGCGCTGAGGACGATCTAGTGTGCACGGTCCATGATATAGGCGGCCGCCGGCTTCTGCAAATCAGATTTCAATCCGGGAAGCCGGTTTACAGTTCACCAATCACGCGATGATGCCGGACAAGCGGAAGGGCTGGACTCCTTGTCCCTGAGCCAGCAGCGGCCCTTGGCGGGTTAGGCCGATCACCGTCGGTCCGAGGGGATCCTTCTAGGGATGTCCTCGCCTTCGCCCTCTATCAGGAAGGCACCCAGCGCGCTCATCAGCGCTTCGGCGCTGTCCCTTTCAAGATGAAGCTCGATCTCTTCGTCATCTTCCGTGATCAGTAGCAACTTGCCTTTCAGCGGGTTGCGCGAGATGACCAATATATCGTCGTCCTGATAGTCTGCTTCCCGGGCCATAGATCTATCCTTTCCTCTTTGATCGCGGCAGCATGCAGCGGGCCGCAGAGATGCGCCAGAGCGCGCCGGACGCTTCGGCGGTGTAGGGACAGGGGAAACGACAAACGCGCGCTGGCGGGGCAGATGTTCGCCGGGTCAATTGGTCTTATTCGGTATCACCATCTTCTCAAAATCTGTGGAAGGCTCAGGAGTCAAAGGGGTTGCGCCCGGCACCGTGTATTTTAGGGTGTCAGGATTGCTGCTCTTGAAAGCACCGCCTTGGGGGGCTGGAAGCTTGGTCGAATTCCACTCGGGACTTTTGAAATACGTCTGAAGGGGCTTCAACGAATCTGTGGCGATGGATTTAACGGTGCTCTGGTCGACGGTATACCCAGCTTTTTTCATGGCTTCTTGGATAGAGGAAGCCAACTCTGTCGTGTCTGGCGCTTTCTCTTCGACCTGCGCCAAGGCCGTCTCCGCTTTCGCCAAGCCGGCCTGAAGCTCGGATATCTTCTGGTCCCGTACCTTGATTTCGATCTTGGCCCCTGCAATCTCAAGAGCCACGTCAGTCCATTTGAACATGCTCATGAAGATAATTCCTGCGGCGAGCAGCGCGCCAGCGAATACCCCCACGTTTGTCTGTTTGTGATACTTCCAGGCTGGCAGAGCCCAAGAGATGAGCCCAGCGACGAACGCTACCGATGTCATTATCAAAATTGCATTTGGATCCATTTTCTAATCCCGCTTTAAAATAGCTATGCCTTCGCGCTGACAAAGCATCATCTCCGCCGTCCCCCTAGAAGCGGAATGCACCGCTGCACACATATGCGAAACTGGCCAACTCCCGCTTTGTCCTCGGATCCGTGACAGTTTCGATCATGCGCTTGCCATTGGTCATGACGGTCACCACAACCGGTCCGAACGTCCTTTCGCATAGAACGCCCTTGGCGAGAGCCACACACGGCAGTGCTCGCCGAGGCATGGATTTCCCGGACATTTTCCCCGAGAGCGTGAGCGTCGATTTGGAGAGCGTTGCCTGTCGAGTTGCTGTGACGAGTTGGCCGTTCAACATACCAGCGACAGAATGGCATTCGACCGCGCCAGCCGAGGCGGTTGAAAGCAAGAGGACCAAACCTGCCAGTCTTGGTATCTCAGAAATGGCTATCGACATCTTCCTAGTCGCCGGGATGCAGGGAATTCCTGGTGCATTTATGCCATTTCATTTGATAGCCAGCTTGGCCGTGCTTTCCGTAGCACCACCCTGCGGCATAGAGCCTAACCTCGACTGCGTTGCGGTCGTCACAGGCCTGCATTGTCTTCGGATCGTCGCCCGACCCACCACGGCACAGATCATTTAGCTCTGCCTCCGCCCTCAACAATGCTTTGACGTTCGCCGGTATCGAGTTTCCGGCGAAGGCGGGAATCGAAATAAAGCAGGAAATAATTGAGACAACAGTCGACGCGATTAGTGTCTTGTCCATGGCCATTTGGTCCCCTACCCGACAATACTTGCCGCATGTGTGATGCGTGCGCAAGCGGGCTCCCCAAATGGGCGTGCGTTGGTCCTCCCCTTAACGGGGATAACCTTTGTCGAGATAGTACATAAACGCCGCGCAGAAGGTGTTCTGTGTACGGGTTCTAGCGATGTCATCGGCAATCGCATGCGCGCGTTTTCTTGCTCGGGCGATAACCACATCCTTCGTCAGAGCCCCCTCAATCATCGCTGAGCCAATTGCGATTTGCATCGCTTTGTCTTCTCGCGGCGCACGACAGCCCCCCTCGTTCACAGCAATTAGCGCAACCTTCTCAATCCAAGGTGTCTCCTGCTTCGCTGTAACGGGCGAAGAGGCGAGCACGATAGCTGCCACGATGATCGGCAGAGTCCGCTTCATTTTTTCAGCCTCACCCCGGAGCCGCCGCCATTCTCAGGGATGAACTCGACGCCGGCCGCTTTGAGGGCACGGCATACAGCATCAACGTTGTTCGCCATGCCAACGGCAGGCTCTTCACTTGCCTCCCATTCGCTTGATGGTCGGCACCGATACCCTCGATCTTTCAGCGAGATCCGGTTGCCTTATCCCCATCAAAGTACGGGCAGCGGCTATCTGTCGACCAGTCGGTCGTCAACGGGCAAATGGGGCTGACCGACCACGCGTTTGATTTCCTCCCGAACTAGCGCCCGCTGCGGAAAACGTGGTGGGCGTTTTCTTATCCCGCGAGAGCGCGAGAGGCGGCTTGAAACAGGCCCGCCGGCTTTGGCATCCGGATCTTTTCTATAGACCTCGCTGCTAGGACCGCTTCACGCCAATGCAAGTGAGAAACCAGGTATTCACATAATCGGAACTCTGCGTGGTAATGGTAGCTTCGTAGCGATTTGCGTCCACTTCTTGGCCGCTGCGGCCCAAGATAAACGTGTCGATACTGATGGAACTTTTCGCGATTGCTCGCGCTCCAAGCACGTCGTCCCCTATAGTATCATAATCGGTGGAATCTGAGGTGAAGGCCTTGCTATTGCTGTTACTTACGACTGTAAATTTGTTTCTAAGCTCAAAGACGTCGAACGTCTTATTTCTGTTGAGCATCTCGAAGGCTGTATCTTTTGAACTCGTGGGGCTAAAAGCATTGAAGTCGGCCACGACACATCGATAGATGTCACCATCTGCCGCCATGGCGGGCAAAACAGCCAGACAGCAGCAGCAACCTAAAAAGGCAATCATGGCGAATTGGCGCTCAGTCATTGATGATTTCCCCTTTCTGTTGCCCCCAACTGGAAAAGCGCACAGCCGTCTGGACAGAGGGGTTTCGCTTCTGGGCCTTTTCTGTCACTGAGATCTACTGCGAAAGCCAGCCAATGCCCAGCCAAGAGCCGCGCCGAGCGCTAGGAGCAGCAACGGGGGCAGGACGCCGAGGTACAGGAACGCCTCATAGCGGGGTGTCCAGTATTCTGATTCGATCCTAGCTCGTTCCGCGTCCAGATAAGAGGCGACTTTTTGCAGCTTGCTAGACTGGATCGATACATCGTCGCCTGCGTCAGCGTAATAGATCACCGCGCCGCCCGGGTAGCCGGGCATCAACTGCCTCTTTGAAAGGCCACCTTCGACAGCCGCGTCAAGAATTTTTACCAGGTCGTCTGAGGGCTTGAAGGCGGCGATAGAGCCATCGCGCTTAAGACTGATGCGTAGTTCCGGAAAATTCGGACTGCCAGAAAAATTGATGTAGGCACCTATGCCGACCCAAAGAACGGCAACCACCAGCCACAGCCGAAAAAATCCTCGTCCCCATCGCATAGCTGTGCCCCCTGATTGACTGATCCTTGCAGGAAAGAGTTGGCACTGCAATTGGGACGGGTGGGCTTTGGCTTTCGGGCGTTTGCTTATGACGGGTACTCCAGCCACCGATAGGTGATCTCGTGCTGTGTGCTGGCGTCCCCTGGCCCACCAACGCGCGGTGCGCGCTTTATAGCCTGAAAGATCATATTGCTCTTGCAGTTCGGCTACGTGCGCCTCGGCCGCTTTTGCGCTCGCGGATTGCTAGGAACAGTGACCGTCTATTGCGCAACAAGGCGAGCACATTACAAAGCGTGGCGAGACACGAAGCCAAGCGGTTCAGCGCGCCTCGCCGCGGATCTTGTCGATGAGCCCAATGCCCGAGGGTGGATTGTAAATCGGAATCTGCCGACCGTGGTATCGACGATACTTGGGCGAGTTATACTCATCCCGCTCCTGCACATCTCTGAACCGTTGCTCGAATGTCCCCTGAGCCCAGGTTGTCGCCATACATTGTGACCTCATAGGTGTCGCCCGCCTGTCCCTCCGGTGGGGATATTCCGGCGACGCTCGGTCGCGTGGTGCTATGTGTCAACTTTCAACAACGACGAGGTCGAGGTGTGCGAAACGTACCGCGCGATAAACTCTATGAGCAGGTTTGGTCCAGGCCAATGACAAAGGTGGCCGCCGAGTACGGCGTCACCGGTACAGCCCTGAAGAAGACCTGCGATCGACATAAGATCCCCACCCCCGAACGCGGATACTGGGCAAAGCTCCAACACGGCAAACCGGTGCGCAAAATGCCTTTGCCGAGGCTGGCTGACACGCACCTCTCTCAAATCTGTATCCTCGGAGGGGTCGAGGAGCGACTACCGGAAGAAGTGCGACAAGCGAAGGCAAGGGTGCGTCACCGGCTGGAAGAACTCGCAGCTTCAGTGCCAAACGCCGCATCTGCAGCATCCGAAACCCATGCCGCGGAAGCTGCAGTCTTGAACGCTACTCGTCGCGCGATTTACAAAGCTCGCCCGGACGAGGAAGGATTTGTTGCAGCTCGAGGCCGTGGTGTCGTGCCGCTGAAAATCGCACCCCCCTCCATTGAGCGCGGACTTCAAGTCTTGAGCCGGTTTCTTGTGCTGGCCGAAACGCAGGGGTTTCGACCCCAAGTCGCCGACAACGGACTGGATCTTGTTGTCGATGGAGAGTCCGTCGCTTTTGGCCTTGAGGAGCGGCCCGGGAAAGGCCCACATGCGCCAACCGCCGTCGAGTTGAAGCGCAGGGACGAAAATCACCGCTTGGGTAACTCAAGCACACCATGGCAAAAACACGACAATGCTCCCTCGGGGCGGCTGGCCATCTTCATCCGGGCGAACTCCTATTCTGGACTTCGCCGGACTTATTCGGACCGAAAGGCACGAGCGCTCGAGGATATTCTCCCAACCGTCTTGGCTGGCTTCGCGGAACATGCGGCGCTTATCAAGGAACAACGTCGTGCCGACGAAGAGCGGGAACGTCAGTGGAGGGAAGCGGAAGCTCGCCGATCACGCGCAGAGGCTTTCAAAGCACGAGAACAGCAACGCCTTGCTTTCGCCGATGCCATCCACGAGCAACTTGCTCAACGCGCCAAGCTCACTGCCGTTCTCTCGCATTTGGAAAGTGCTACCGGCGACGAGGCGCGCAGGTTGGGCCCAATGTTGGCGTGGGTGCGACGCCGCCTCCACCAGATGGACGCTCTCATCAGTCCGCTTTTCCTCGACATATCGGCAACGTTCGCCAAGATTGATTTCGAGGACCCACCCGCCGATGACGAGATTGAGGGCTCCGGCGGATATTTCAGTTACTCGCCCTCTGTCGAGCTTCAACTTTGGTCGATCGATGAGGAGAAGGGCTTGGCGACGTCGAGAACCGACCTGCAATGGGCCGTCGAAGCCGGCTTGGTACCGGACCTCAAGGCGGAATCGGCCGATGTCCCTGGCGATAAGCAATGACGTCAGCAAAACTTGCCGCTGAGTCCGAGACGATCAAACCCGCTGAACTAGGCTGAACGGGCTGGCCTGTCTAGCCGCTCCCCAGCTTCTATGTCGCGTTTCATGTCGCGTGGACGTGCCGATAGTCGCAGGAAACCGTTGGAAATCAACGGGAGATGATTGCAACACAGTGCGACACAAAATCGACCCAGAAAACTTTGCTGACGGGTGTCAGCACCTTGATTTTGTTGATGAATTTGATGGTAGCGGAGGAGGGACTTGAACCCCCGACCCCAGGATTATGATTCCCGTGCTCTAACCAACTGAGCTACTCCGCCAGGAGTGACGAAGAGGCTCGAGGAACCGCCCAGGGATCGGGCAATTTCGAGGCGTTCGCCAAGGTCGCGCGGATATAAGGTTGGCAGGGCAAACCTGTCAAGCCGGACGCACCAGTATAATCCAATCCCAGAAAAGCTTTGCCGGGCAGGCACTGAAGCGCATGCAGCGGGGTTGAGTTCGACCGGGCACGTCGCTATGTCTCGGCCATGAAATTCTAGAGTTTGAACGAATGAAGCCGCGCATCGCAGTCCTCGGTTGCGGATACTGGGGCAGCAACCACATCCGCACCCTCAAGGCGCTCGGCGCGCTCCACGCCGTTTCCGACGTCAACCGCGCTCGCGCCGAAGGCTTCGCCAGTGAGCAGGACTGCTTGGCGATCGAGCCGGACAAGCTGTTCGAGCGCGCCGATGTCGATGCCATCGTCATGGCGCTGCCGCCGCAATACCATGCCGACATGGCGGTGCGCGCCGTCGAAGGCGGCAAGGACGTGCTGGTGGAGAAGCCGATCGCGCTGACGGTCGCCGACGCCGAGCGTTCGGTGAAGGCGGCAAGGGACAATGGCCGCGTCTTCATGGTCGGCCATGTGCTGCGCTTTCATCCTGCCTTCGAGACGCTCAAGGCGCTCATCGACAATGGCGAGCTCGGCGAGATCCGCTATATCCACTCGCACCGGCTCGGCCTCGGCAAGTTCCATACCGAGAACGACGCGCTTTGGGACCTTGCGCCGCATGATCTGTCGATGATCCTCGCCATCACCGGCACCGAACCGATCGAGGTCAGGGGCGAGGGCGCGGCGCTCTTAGACAATCTCAGCGACTTCGCGCATCTGCACATGCGTTTTCCCAATGGCGTGCGCAGTCATCTCTTCGCCTCTCGCCTCAATCCCTATCGCGAGCGGCGGCTGACCGTGGTCGGCACCAAGGCAATGGCGGTGTTCGACGATGTCGAGCCGTGGGAGCGCAAGCTTGCCGTCTATCGGCACGCGGTCTGGCAGGATAGCGGCCAGTGGGCCTTCACCGCGAACGAGCCGTCCTATGTGGCAGTCGGCGAAGGCATGCCGTTGACGCGGGAGCTTGCCCATTTCATGCAGTGCATCGAGACGCGCGCCGAACCGCGCACCGACGGCGAGGAAGCGATCCGGGTTTTGCGCATCCTGACGGCGGGCACGGTGACGCATAGCGGTTCATCGGCCTGAGCCGCCTGCAAAGACGATCCTGAACTGTAGCGGCTGGCGGAAGCTTTGGCTTACTCGGCGGGAATGTGCGCGGGCCGCGCCGCAAGCCTCGACAGCATGGCCTCGGCCTCGGCGCCGCGCTCGGAGCGCTCGATGAAGCCGCCGCCGAAGACACGCGCCTCGTTGCCGTCATCGGAATAGAGCACGCAGGCCTGCCCGGGCGCGATGCCGGATTCGCCGTCGACCAGCTCGACCGAGGTCACGCCGTCGCGATGATGCAGCACGGCCGGGCGCGGCGGCCGGGTCGAACGGACTTTTGCGAAAAGCTCGATGCCGCCGGCGGGGACGTCCGAGAGCGGGCCGTCGCCAAGCCAGTTCATGGCGCGCAGATAGATCTTGTGCGTCTCCAGCGCCTCGCGCGGGCCGACGACGACGCGCGCCCGGTCGGCGTCGAGATGGACGACATAAAGCGGCTCGCCTGAGGCGATGCCGATGCCGCGGCGCTGGCCGATCGTGTAGCGCAGGATGCCTTCATGGCGCCCGAGCACGCGGCCGTCGATATGGACGATGTCGCCCGGATTGGCGGCCGCCGGCTTCAGCTTGGCGATGATGTCGGAATACTTGCCTTGCGGTACGAAGCAGATGTCCTGGCTGTCCTGCTTGGCGGCGACCGTCAGCCCCATCTCCTCGGCGATCGCCCGCACCTGCGGCTTAGAGAGGCCGCCCAGCGGAAAGCGCAGATAGTCGATCTGCGCCTGCGTGGTGGCGAACAGGAAATAGCTCTGGTCGCGGTCGGCATCGACCGGACGGTAGAGCGCGCGATGGGCGCCATTGGCGCGGGAGCGGATGTAGTGGCCGGTGGCCAAGGCGTCGGCGCCGAGATCCTGCGCGGTGGCCAAAAGATCGGCGAACTTGACCGTCTGGTTGCACGACACGCAGGGAATCGGCGTCTCTCCGGCGACATAGCTCTCGGCGAAGGGATCGATGACCGCCTTGCGGAAGCGCTCTTCGTAGTCGAGCACGTAATGCGGGATGCCGAGCGTCTCGGAGACGCGGCGGGCGTCGTCGATATCCTGGCCCGCGCAGCAGGAACCCGCCCCGTGTGTGGCCGCGCCGTGATCGTAAAGCTGCAAGGTGACGCCGACGACATCATAGCCCTCTCGCTTCAGGATGCCGGCAACGACCGACGAATCGACGCCGCCCGACATGGCAACGACGACGCGGGTGTTTTCTGGGCGTCCGGGAAGATCGAGGCTGTTCATGGTTCTTTCAATCTGCGTGGCGCTGGCTGCCAATGGCCGGAATATAGGTCAAGCGACCCGGGTGCGCCAGCTTGCCTGCCGAAGCGATTTTTCCCGGCAAAATCAGGGCTCCGACCGCGATTGTCTCAAATGCCGAACAAAAACCTAACGTGACGTTCACGATCCTTACCTAGTCATTAGGGTTCGCTTAGGCAAATTTTAAAGCTGTGGCGGTACTGTGGCGGGGATTGGGTCTTTGAGTTTTTAGTAGAGAGTACGAATGACCGATCTGGTTAGACCTAGAGTCAAGTATGTTATAGGGCCCGTCGGC
>NZ_RZSC01000369.1:0-5750 GCF_003998155.1 Mesorhizobium sp. M1E.F.Ca.ET.063.01.1.1 | reverse complement strand
CCCCCTCAAGGGGGGAGATCAGCAGGCCAGATGCTCCGCCCGCAGCTTATCCTTCATCCGCTTGATCGCCGGCTCGCCGCCGGCCGCCAACTTATCGGCAACCCGGGCCAGCTCATCGTCGGCCTTGCGATATTTGCTCCCCCAGGCGCCGAGCGTCGCCAGCACCGGCAGCAGGTCGATGCCGGCTTCCGTCAGCCGGTAGATCGCCTTCAGCGAGTGAGAAGGATCTTGGCTGCGGGTGAGGATGCCTTCATCCTGCAGCGTCTGCAGCCGCTCGGCGAGCGTGCGCGAAGAGATGCCCTCGTCCGACTGCAGGAATTCGCGAAAATGTTTTTTCCCGGCAAAGACCAGGTCGCGGACGATGAGCAGCGTCCAGCGGTCGCCGAGCAGTTCGAGCGAGAGGCTGATCGGACAGCCGGACCTATCCCGGGTCGACATGGCTACGGTTCCGTTTTTAAATCACTTTACAATTGACATCATTCATTGAGCGGGTCAATACTTCCAAAAGTAAACCGTTTTCAGAAACACGAGTAGGACCGCCCAATGAAGAAGCTCATCCTGCAGATGCAGATGTCGGTCGACGGCTTCGTCGGAGCTGATCAGGACCATCGCTGGCAGCTTTGGGAATGGGGCGACGACAGAGACTGGGACGACGAACTCAGGCAGGACTTCAACGCTGTGTTCGAGAACGTTGACACCATTCTGCTCAGCCGCAAGATGGCCGAGGAGGGCTACCTGAACCACTGGGGCAATGCGGCGCGGAAGTTCCCACAGGATCGTTTCTATGCCTTCGCCAAGCGTATCGTCGAAGCGCGCAAGGTCGTGCTGAGCGACAGGCTGAAGGTCTCGCGATGGGAGCGCACGAGTATTGCCAGCGGTGACTTGCCGCGCGAGGTCAGTGCGTTGAAGGCGGGCGAGGGCGGCGATATCGCCGTCTTCGGCGGCGCCGGCTTCGCCTCGGCGCTGATCGCCGCCGGCCTGATCGACGAGTTCCAGCTCTTCATCAACCCGGCGGTGCTGGGCAGCGGCCGCCGTATCTTCGACCAGGCCGGCTTCGCCAGGCTGACGCTGATCGGCTCGAAAGCCTATGCCTGCGGCATGGTGGTGAACCGCTACGCGCCGGCCGGGTGAGGGACCTGGATCACTCCGGCAGAAGGCCGTCTCAACCGCTTGTTCGCTGCGCTTTTCCCGGAGGAAAGGGGAACCGCCCGTGGTCCGCCTTACTGGCCTTGACGAGACCCCAGTACATTGATTTCCCGGTATCCCGCCTCATCGTTGGCCACGGCCGCGAGCTGCAGGGCTTCATGCGATGTCAGGCCAATGAGCACGCGGCCACCAAATTCGGCGGGCTCCTCACTAGCCGTATCAAACACCGTCCAGCGGTCGGTCGGGTCCTGTAAAGCGACGAATCTCATCCGAGACTCCATCCATGAAGGACTTCTAATATAGAAGGTGTTTCATGGCGGTCCTGTGATCTAGCCCACATACGCTTTTGTCCGATTCGATACCGGACGGCAAATCCGCGCCGTGCGCTCGGGCAACACAAGAGGCCTCGCCGCCGTCACCGCCCCGCCGCCTGGTCGGCGTCGGTCAACGTGCCGAGGAAGGCGACGATGTCGTCGATCTCGGCGTCGGTCAGCGCCGGCCTGTCGCCCGGCTTCCTGCCATTGAAGGGCGGGTCGGTGTTGAGGTTTCCCCAGCAAACCTTTGGCAGGTCGTCGAATTTATGAACCTTGCCGTCGGCATTCTTCGGATACCAGCGGCCGGGATCTGTGTCGCGGCTGGCGTAGAAGGCGACTGCTTCGCGCAGCGTGTGGAAATAACCGTTGTGGAAAAAGCTTTTGCGCAGCGCGACGTTGCGCAGCGTCGGTGTCTTGAACAGGCCGCAATATTCCACCCGGCCCTTGAAATCGGTGCGCAGTGGGCCACACAGGCCAAGGTCGAAATAGTTGGGATCGGCATTGGCGGCGATAGCCGGGTTGCGCGGCACGGCGATCGCGATCAGGCCGTAATCGGTGAATTGCGGCGGCTTGCCGTCGTTTGCCGGTTCACCTAGATGGCAGCTCGCGCAATTGCCCTTGGCCTCGTCTTCGAACAGCGCGCGGCCGTGCAGCTCCTGCGCGGTAAGCTGCGCCTTACCAGCGAGGAAGGCGTCGTAGCGGCTGGAATAGGGATAGAAGTCGGCGCTGCTCTGCTCGAAGGTGCCGAGCGCCTCGACCGCGGCGTCGAATGCGTCCTGGGGATGATCCAGCACATCGGCGCCAAACGCCGCTTTGAAGGCATCGGCATAAGCCGCCTTGCGCAAGGCTGCGACTATGGCGGCTTCATCTTTGTTGCCCATCTCGAAGGGCGAGAGCAGCGGGATCCTCGCCTGGTCCTTGCCATGGTCGGCGCGTCCGTCCCAGGTCAGCCCGCCGGTCGGCCCGTTGTCGACGCTCTCGTCGCCCTCGTCCTCGGAATCGTAGAAATGCTCGGTGAAGGCGGGCGCCGCCTGCAGGTAGCGCAGCGACGGCACTGCGCGTAGGCCGGGCCGGTCGAGGTTCGGCCCGCCCATTTCGACCGGCGCGGCGGAAGCTGGCCCGAAGGCATGGTTGGGGTCATGGCATGACGAGCAGGCCTGCCTGCCCGAGGCCGACAGCGACGGATCGAAAAACATCTGCCGCCCGAGCGCCGTCAGCGCCGCGGCGCGCGCAAAGGCTTCCTGACGTGACATCGCGCCGGGATTTACGCCCGCCGGCAGGCCATAGGCGGGCCAGAGGATAGCGAGGGCGGCGAGCGTGGCGGATTTCCATCGTGGCATGAGGGCGATCCAGTTTGCCTTTTTGCGTAGGGGTGCTTTGCTACGGATTGATGACCGGCAAAACGAATTGCCAAGCTGGAACACCCCTCATCCGTCCGCTTCGCGGACACCTTCTCCCACAAGGGGAGAAGGGGAAGTCCGCGCCTACCTCGCCGCCAATCGCCAACGTTGGTGGTTGGCAGAGGCGCTCGAGACAGCGCCCCTTCTCCCCTTGTGGGAGAAGGTGGATCGGCGCGATAGCGCCGAGACGGATGAGGGGTGTTCCAGCTTGGCGCTATCCAATGAACCTGTCACAAAGCTGACAAGCGCCCGCCCTAGCGTCGCCCGGTTCCTCCAGCCATTCCCCAGCCACGAGGCATCTCCCATGATCCGGTCCTTTCTCTCCCTTTGCCTCGCCTCCACGGCGCTTGCATCGTTCGCTTCCGTCGCCCATGCCGCTCCTCCCGGCTACGACAAGATCGACACTGTCGTGGTGATCTACGCCGAGAACCGCAGCTTCGATAATCTCTATGGCGATTTCCCCGGCGCCAACGGCCTGGCCAATGTCTCGGCCGAGCAGGCCCGTCAGCTCGACCGCGACGGCAAGCCGCTCACCGAACTGCCGCCGGCCTGGGGCGGGCTGACCGGCAAGGGCGTGACGCCGGCCGTCACCGAGGCGCAGACGGCGCATCTCGCCAACGCGGCCTTCGCGATCGACGACCCCAAAGGCTTCAACGAGAATGCCGGGGTGATCACTCGCGACCTCTGGCACCGCTTCTACCAGGAGCAGATGCAGATCGACGAAGGCCGGAACGACAAGTTCGTCGCCTGGGCCGATTCCGGCGCGATGGTGATGGGTCACTATGACGGCTCGGTGCTGCCGATGTGGGATATCGCCAAGAAATACGTGCTCGCCGACAATTTCTTCCAGGCCGCCTTCGGCGGCTCCTTCCTCAACCACATCATGCTCGCCTGCGCCTGCGCGCCGTTCTACCCGCATGCCGACACCAGCCCGGTGAAGGGCCAGATAGCTGTTGTCGAGCCGGACGGCGTGACGCTGAAGGTGGCCGAAGATTCGCCGGCCTCGGCGCTCGCCGGCGCGCCGAAATTCGTCAATGACGGCGCGATCACGCCGGACTTCTACGCCGTCAACACCATGCAGCCGCCTTACCAGCCGAGCGCCAACAAGCCGGCAGAGGGCGGCGACAAGGCGCTGGCCGATCCGGCGCAGCCGACCACGCTGCCGCCGCAGCACGACATCACCATCGGGGATCTGCTTTCGCTGAAGAGCGTGAGTTGGGCCTGGTACGCCGGTGCCTGGCAGGCGACGCTCGACGGCAAGAACGCGACGGCGCTGCCGAACTTCCAGTTTCACCACCAGCCCTTCAACTATTTCGCGGCCTATGCGCCGGGCACGGCCGCGCGGGCCGAACATATCAAGGACGGCGGCCTCGATGGCACCGAGTTCATCAAGGCGATCGACGACGGCAAGCTGCCGGCCGTCACCTTCTACAAGCCGCAGGGCAATTTGAACGAGCATGGCGGCTACGCCGACGTGACCTCCGGCGACAAGCACCTTGCCGATATCGTCGCGCATCTGGAGAAGAGCCCGCAATGGGCGCATATGCTGGTCGTCGTCACCTATGACGAGAATGGCGGCTTCTGGGACCATGTCGCGCCGCCCAAGGCCGATCGTTGGGGCCCGGGCAACCGCGTCCCGGCCCTCATCATCTCGCCCTATGCCAAGATGGGCACGGTCGACCACACGCAGTATGATACTACCTCGATCCTGCGCTTCATCACCGCCCGCTACGACCTGCCGGTGCTGCCCGGCCTCATCGCCCGCGACAAGGCGCTGCGCAACAACGACCAGCCGCCGATGGGCGATCTGACGGCGGCGCTCGATCTGACGAAGTAGCGCGTCTGGGTTGAGTTTCCTCGCCCCCACGAAGTGGGGAGAGGTGGCTCGGCGAAGCCGAGACGGAGAGGGGGAGCGCCCTACGAAGGCCCCCGCTCCGGCCGCTTCGCGGCCACCTCTCCCCTGCTTTCGCGGGCGAGGAAATGGCCTTCCGCGATTGCCCTGACGAATTCCCGTCCGCTATTGATGGCTCTTCAGCCAGATCGGACGAAGGACATTCGATGAGCGAGCTAAAAATCAGAACTCGTGCGACCGGTGCACTCGCCATCCTGCCGCCGGGCGGCCTGCCGGCGGTGACGACGCCGACCGGTGGCACTGTCGACGTGGTGACCTCGGTCAGTGCGCCGGGCTTCAACCCGCTCGACCTGCTCTATGCTTCCTTGGCTGCCTGCATGGTGCTGAGCGCGCGCATCGCGGCGAACCGCCTCGGCGTCGCCGACCGGCTTGGCGAGGTGAGGGCGGATGTCAGCGGCGAGAAGGCGAAGGACGAGCCCTCGCGGGTCGTCACATTCACCATCCAGCTGGAGATCTCCGGCGATCTCGACGCGGCCACCAAGCAGCGCATCGTCGAGGATGCCGAGACGATCTGCACCGTCTCCAACACACTGCGCGGCGCGCCCGCGCTTAACGCGATGCTGGGGTGAGGGGCACCCAGTGGCGCATCTTTCCCCGATCGACTACGCGACCGCCTCTGAAGAAATCCGCGCCGAGCATGACCGGGAGCTCGCGCTGCGCGGCCGCATGACCAACATGAAGCGCATCCTGCTGCACTCGCCGGCAGCCCACCGCATCTACGCCGAGTGGTTCACGCTGCGCGATCTCTTGCGGCCCACGCTCGACGACCGCGCTATCTGGCTGTTCTCGAAGGCGATCGCCGAGACGATGCGCGCCGAAATCCCGGTCACCTTCTTCCGCCGCGCGCTGATCCACAATGGCCTCGATCCGGAAGCGATCATGCCGTCCGCCGACGAGGCATTGTTGATCTCCTTCGGCAATGCCATTGCCGCTGACGCCAACGACATTCCGGACGAAATTTGGACCGCACTCAAGACG
>NZ_RZSC01000368.1:0-5766 GCF_003998155.1 Mesorhizobium sp. M1E.F.Ca.ET.063.01.1.1 | reverse complement strand
CCTTGCGCGCCTTGCCCAGTCTTTCGATGACCGCAGGCGTGACCTCGACCTTTCCTGTATTGCGCGCAACGGCGGCCACATCCTCGATGCTGACGCCGGCGCCGGTGAGAACGAGCGGGGTCATGCGAAGCGCAGCCTCTGGCCGATGCCTTGTTCCGCGGCCTTGGACAGCATCGCCTTGCCGAGCGCGATATCGGAAAGCGAGAGGCCGCGATGCCAGAACAGGATCGTCTCGCCGTCGCTTTGGCGTCCGGCTTTCAGGCCGGCGGCGATCTGGCCGAGCTCGGCATGCAGCGTCGCCTCGCTCAGCCGCCCCGTCTCGACATGAGCGCGCAGCGAGCCGAACTTACCACCTTTGCACTGACCCCAGTCGTCGACGACGATCTTTTGCATGATCTCGGTGAGCGACAGCTCCACGGCACTCATAGTGCCGTAGGGCACGACCAGCGCGCCGCGCTTGATCCATTCGGTCTTGAGCAATGGTTGCGGTTCCGGCAGCCGCGAGGCCTCGACGACGATGTCCGCGCCTTCGACGCAGCTCTTCCAGTCGGCCACGGCCATGACCGGCTTGCCGAGGTCGGCGGCCAGTTTCGCGGCGAAAGCGTCTCGGCTTTCCGGCCGGCGCGAATGGACGCGGATCTCGTCGAAGTCGAAGAGGTGGTCGAGCAGGCGCACGTTCCAGTAGGCGGTGCCGCGCGCGCCGATATGGCCGAGCACCTTTGATGACTTCTTCGCCAGGTGCCTGGCGCCGATGGCGGTGACGGCGCCGGTGCGCATGTCGGTGATGACGGTGGCGTCGAGGATGGCGCGCGGCGTGCCGGTGCGCGGATCGAAGAGGTTGAGGATGCCGAATTCGGACGGCAGGCCGTGCAGATAGTTGTCGACATAGTCACCGACGATCTTCACGCCGGCCGCGTCGAGCGGTGCCACATAGCCGCGAAGCACGTTGAAGTGGCCGTGGAAGGACGGATCCGGCTCGAGATGGACGCGCGGCTCGATCACCGTCTGGCCGTTGCCCTGGGCGACGAGCCCGGCTTCGACGGCGCCGATGATCTCGGCATCGCTCATGGCAAGAGCTTCGATGTCGAGAGCGTTGAGATAGTCGATATAGATGGGCTTCATGCATTTCCCTCGGCCGGCCCGCGCTCATCCATAACAGGCGGCGAGACGACACGAAAGTTTGTTGGATAAACTCTGGACTGGTTCAGCCTTATGCTGTTCAACCAGCGCGTCATGACCAGCATTCCCGACAACGAGGCATTGTCCCAGCCCGTGCCGACGGCGGCGCGCCAGGCACGGCGCGTGGCGCTGATCGTCGCCGTAGCCTTCTTCATGCAGTTGCTCGATTCGACGATCATCTCGACGTCGCTGCCGCAGATGGGCCAGTCCTTCGGCGTGCCGGCGGTGGCGATGAGCATCGGCATCACCGCCTATATGCTGGCGATGGCGGTGTTCGTGCCGCTGTCGGCCTGGCTCGCCGACCGTTTCGGCGCACGCAACGTCTTTCTCTGCGCCATCGCGTTGTTCGCGCTGGCCTCGATCGCCTGCGGTTTCTCTCAGAGCCTGACGCAGTTTGTCGCCGCCCGCATTGTCCAGGGCCTGGGCAGTGCGCTGATGACGCCGGTCGGTCGCATCCTGGTGCTGCGCAACGCCGCCAAATCGGAACTGCTCAACGCCACGGCGCTGATCACCTGGCCGGCTTTGTTCGCGCCGGTGGTCGGTCCGGTGCTCGGCGGCTTCATCACCACCTACCTTTCCTGGCACTGGAACTTCTTCATCAACGTTCCGCTTGGGCTGGCCGGATTACTGCTGGTCGCCCGTTTCGTTCCGGGCGATCGCGACGCCGAGACAAGACCGCTCGACTGGCCTGGCTTTTTCCTCACCTCGCTCGGCCTTGCGGTTATGCTCTATGGATTGGAGCGCCTCGCGCATCCCGAGAACGGCGTGCTGCCCACGGTGGGTATGATTGCCGCCGGCACTGCAATCGGCTGGCTGGCGGTGCGCCAACTCCTGCGGGCGCCGCATCCGCTGCTCGATCTTTCCGCCTTCAAGGTGCTGACCTTTGCCGTCTCGACGCTGTCGGCGGGCACGATCTTCCGTGTCGCGATCAACGCCACGCCCTTCCTTTTGCCGCTGCTGTTCCAAGTGGGTTTCGGGATGCGGCCGGTCGATGCGGGCTTGCTGATCCTCGCCTATTTCCTCGGCAATCTCGGCATGAAGGCGGTGACCACGCCGACGCTGAGGCGCTTCGGCTTCCGCCGCGTGCTGATCGTCAACGGACTGATCGCCTCGCTGGCGATCATGGCCTGCGGGGCGATCTCGCCGCAGACGCCGCTGGCGCTGGTGGTGGCACTGATGCTGATCGCCGGGCTTTCGCGCTCGATGCAGTTCACCGCGCTGAATACACTCGCCTTCGCCGATATCGGCGGGGCGCAGCGAAGCTCGGCCGCGACGCTTTCCAGCATGCTGCAGCAAGTATCGATGCTGTTCGGCGTGGCCGTGGCGGCCGCGCTCCTCAACCTGTCGCAAATTACCAGAGGCGAAGCGGCGCCCGACCTCGCAGACTTCAGAGTGGCTTTCCTCGCGATCGGCCTGATCGGACTCGTGGCATCGTTGCGTTTCATGGTCTTGCCGCCATCCGCCGGAGCGGAGGTCTCAGGCCATTTGGCGGCGAACTGACGAGGTCAGACTCCCGTGGACAAAATGACAAAATTCCCAATTTCGCTTTCCGGATACGAGATCGAAGGGCTGATCGGAATAGACGCACCTCGACTGGTGCCACTCTATCGGGCCTGCTCGGACTATGTCGTGCTGGAGCGCGGCCAGCCGCCCGATGCCGCCAGCGCGAACGAGGAATTCGAGAACTTCCCACCGGGCAGGACGGAAGCCGACAAGTTCGTATTCGGGCTGAAGGCAGCCGACGGCGAACTCGTGGGGTTGTTGGCCTGTGACCGCGACTATCCCCGGGCAGGGTGCTGGTGGATCGCGTTGCTCATGATCGACAAAGCCTTTCGCGGGAAAGGGTTGGCGCGAGCGCTTTGCGACGGCTTCTTCACATGGCTGAAGTCCCAGGCGGTCGAAAGAGTAGAACTCGGCGTGCTCGTCGAGAATGAGCCAGCACTTCGTTTTTGGCGACTACAGAACTTCGAGCCAGAGCGGATGGCCGGGCCAATTGCCATCGGCACCAAACAGCACATGGTTCAAGTCTTGGGCCGCTCATTGTGAACCGACCGTCGTCCGCGAGGAATGGTCGACCTCGCGCTCACACCGGCCTATAGACCTTCTCTGCCGTGTTCCAGAATATATCCGCCTCAGCCTTCGAGCCATGCCTGGCCACCGCCGCGCGGTGCGCCTTGATCAGTTCGGCGTGGCTGGTCCACAGCTTCTCGATCGGGAAGTTCGAGCCGAACATCAGGCGATCGCTGCCGAGGATTTCGATCGCATTGTGGATGATGTAGGCGATGAGTTCCGGGTCGTTGCGGTGCACGAAGGTGCCGAGCCCCGACAGCTTGGCGTAGAAATTGGGCGCTGCCGAAAGAGTGCGCAGGCCTACCTTCCATGCTTCAGTCGTTTCCGGCTCCATGCCGGTCAGCATGCCCGCATGGGTGAGGATGAAATTCGTCTGAGGGTTTTCGCTGACCAGCATCAGCCCGTCCTTCATTTGCGCCGGGAAGAGCTGCAGGTCGAAGGAGAGGCCATAGTCCTTCAGCCGCGCCACGTTTTTCCGCACCTTGGGATCGATCACCTGGTCGGCTGACGAGGCGAAACGGAAGGCAGGCGTCTCATGCCAGTGAAGCTGCATGCGCACGCCGCGCAGCAGCCTGTATTTCATCAGCCGATCGATCTGTGGCCGCACGTCATCCACCGTCATGTCGGCGTAACCGACGATGGCGTGCGGCCAGCCGGTTTCCTCGGCGGTCTTCTGCAGGAACGCCACCTCTTTCTCGAAATCCTCCTTGGCCCAGTTGGTCTGGACATAGACGGCCTTCTCGACGCTGGAGCCTTTCTGGTCGTCGAGGAATTCCGTGATCGGATAGTCGCGGCGGATCGGCTCGTAAGGGCCGAAGATGCGCGGCACCATCGGCCCGACCAGCCAGGGCTGATCCTGCTGGCGCCAGATGTGGAAATGCGCGTCGATGGCTTTCCGCATCACGATACCCTTTTCCAGATGGCTTCGGCCGCCGGAGCGGGGCGGGCGAGCGACAGGATGAAATCGGAGAGACTCTTCAGAGACGAGCCGTCGACCAGATCGTCGAGCACCGGCAGGATGGCGCGGAGCGCTGCCGTCGCCGGCCTGAAGCGCGGATCGCCGGCGAGCGGCGTCGCCAGCGAGAGCCGGAAGGCGCGGGCACTGAGCCGGCGCATCGCGGTTTCGAGGTCGGAATGGTCGCCACGCTCCAATGCGTCGGACAGGATCACGATGCAGGCGCCGCGCGCGAAGGCGGAGAACCGCGGCACCGAAAGAAAAGCAAGCAATGTCTGGCCCATGCGGGTGCCGCCATCCCAGTCGTCGACGAGCGCCGCGGCGCGGGCCAGTGCCTGGTCGCGGTCGCGGATGCGCAGCACCGGCGTGATGCGGGTCAGCCGCGTGCCGAAGGTGAAGACTTCCGCGCGGTCCGCGCCTTGCACCGTAGTGTGCGCCAGCTTGAGATAATCGGCGGTGTGCAGCTTCATCGAGCCGGAGACATCGATGAGCAGGAGCAGTTTCCGCGGCACGATCTGGCGGCGGCGCAGCAGCGGCGCGGGGATGTCACCATCGGCGCTGACGATCTCGCTGAGCGAGCGCCTGAGATCGAGCGTGCCGCGCGAGCGGGTGCGCGCGGTGCGGAAGGAACGGCGCGCGGGCAGGGCGGAAGCGAGCCGGCGGTGGAAGGAGTTCAGGCCGTCGGCGTCATGCGGGAAATCGCGGCTGCTCAACTGCTCGAGCGCCGAGGACAGCTCGCCGCCTTTCTCGTTGCGGATGGTCTGGCTTTCTTCTTGACGTGTGCCGCGATCGTCCTTGATGCGGGTTTCGTCGTCCTTCTCGCCGTCGATCGGAGGCTTGGCGTCGCCATAGAAATAGGCGCGGAAATGCGCCTCGAATTCGACACGGCGATCGGGCGGGGGCGCGAGCGTCGCGAGTGCTGCTTCGCGGATATCGTTCATCGAGCGCGGGCCGAGCAGCGCCGCCGCCTGCATGAAGCTGGTCACCTGTTCGGGTGCGATGGCGAAGGCATGACGGCGCAGCATCCGGGCGAAGTCGAGGAACGCCGCTGCGGCGCGAGGCAAGCTTTCCCCACGCATCATTCCTTCGCGCCCCCCTCTGTCCTGCCAGCGTCGCGCATTAGCCCTAGGGTATCGCGCTAGCGCGTTGCGATTGCTCATCACGCCAGCGCCTCCTCGACGATCCTTCCGAGCTCCGGCGCGATCGCCGACATATCCTCCTCGTCCTTGATCAGCACCCCTATGGCGCGGCGGAAGGCTTCCGGCCATGGGCTGCCGCCCTTTTCGAGAATGGTCGCGGCGTTGGCCCATTCGACGGCTTCGGCGATGCCCGGCGGCTTTGCCAGAGGGCGGGCGCGTATCTGCTGCACGGCATTCGCCACCGCGCGCGCGGTCGCCTCGGCGACGTGGCCCGAGCGCAGCATGATGATCTCGGCCTCGCGCGCGGCGTCGGGATAACCGATCCAGTGATAGACGCAGCGCCGGCGCAACGCCTCGGCGAGCTCGCGGGTGCGGTTCGAGGTCAGGATGACGATCGGCTGGGTCGCAGCGCGGATCGTGCCG